>NZ_JAMJFM010000024.1:0-131274 GCF_023544705.1 Streptomyces sp. MCA2 | reverse complement strand
GCTAGGGCCTGTTGCGAAAGTGCACTTGAGGAGCGGTGCCGCGCCCGGGACGGTGGCCGCGGGTGTTCACATCCGTCCCGGGCGGTTGGGCTTACGGCTTGGCGGCGTTCTGTGCGGACAGTTGCGGGTACAACAGGGCCGGGTCCTCGCCGAGCCGGGACTTCCACTGGGCCGTCCGCCCGTCGGCCAGCACTTCGAGAGAACCGGCCTCAAGGCCGTCCAACGCCGCCTTGGCGATCACAGCGGGGGCCGATTTCTCATCCTCGATGCTGGCCATCATGTCGGTGTCGACGCTTGCCATGGCCAGTGCCGTGACCTGGGTGCCCTGACCAGCGAGTTCGTACCGGATGCCGTTGGTCAGCGCCCAGGTTGCGGCCTTGGAAGCCCCGTAGCTGTTGGAGTGTTCGTACGCCATCCACGCCATGACCGACAACACGTTCAGCACGGCACCGCCGCCATTGGCGCCCAGGACCGGCGCGAAGGCACGCACCATGCGCAGGGTGCCGAAGAAGTTGGTCTCCATCTCCAGCCGGATGTCTTCCTCCGCGCCGTCAGTGAGCCGGGCGAAGGTCGACACCCCGGCGTTGTTGACGAGCAGTGTCGTGTCGTCGGCCGTGGCCGCGACCCGGGCAACGGACGCGTCATCGGTGACGTCCAGCATCAGCGGGACGACACCGGGCATCTCCGGGACGGTCTCGGGCCGGCGAGCGGTCGCATAGATCTTTTTGATGCCTCTGCTGCGCAACTCGGTGACGAAGCTGTGCCCGATACCCCGGTTCGCGCCGGTGACCAGCGCAATCTCGTTTCGAATGTCCATGCCCGCTACGCTAAAACCTCACGCCAACGTGAGAGTCAAGTGTGGGGAAAGGGGAAACGGGGCGATGAAGATCGGAGAGCTCGCTCAGCGGGCCGGTGTGAGCGTGCGCGCGTTGCGCTACTACGAGGAACAAGGCTTGCTCAGCCCGGAACGTACACCGTCGGGACAGCGCCGCTACACCGAGGACACCGTCGAGGTGGTGCGCCTGTTCCAGCAGTTCTACGCGGCTGGCCTCAGCAGCCGTTCCATCGCGGCACTACTGCCCTGCGTGAACCACGGCCGCACCACCGTCGCACAGCGCCGCATGCTGCACACCGAACGCGGCCACCTCGCGGCCAGGGTCGAGGAAATGACCCACACACTGCGCCGACTCGACCAGCTCATCACCGCTGCCGACCACCGCGGCGGGCTGGCTCACAGCCACTCGTTGAGGACTGCAATCAGCACGGTCGCCTCGTAGCGGACGGCGAGCTTGTCGTACCGTGTCGCGACCGCGCGGTGCCTCTTGAGGCGATTGATGCCGCACTCGACGGCGTGGCGCTCGCGGTAGTCGGCCTTGTCGAAGCTCGGGGGCCGGCCGCCGCGGGAGCCGAGCTTCGTGCGGTTGGCCAGCTGGTCAGCCTTGTTCGGGATGGTGCAGCGGATCCCGCGTTTACGCAGGTAGGCGCGGTTCTTTCGGGAGGCGTACGCCTTGTCGGCGCGGACGCGCCGGGGCCGGGTACGCGGTCGGCCCGTTCCTGGGCGGGGCACCCGGATGCGGCCGAGCACCGCCTCGAACTGCGGAGAGTCACCCCGCTGCCCGGCCGTGATCACGATGGACATGGGCCGCTGACCCTGCTCGACCGCCAGATGCAGCTTGGTGGTCAGCCCGCCCCGCGAGCGCCCGAGGCCGTGGTCGGCCGGCTCGGCCTGGACGCCGCCGGGCGGCTCCTTTTGGAGGTCCCCCCTTTTCCTGGCCCCGGCGGCGTGCTGGTGGGCCCGGCACACCGTGGAGTCCACGTTGAGGTCCCAGATGATCAACTCCCTGGCATCCGCCCGGGCCTGCAGCGCGGTGACGGTCCGCTGCCAGGTGCCATCCCGCTGCCAGCGGCGGAACAGGTCGTACGACCGGCCCCAGGGTCCGTACTCGTCGGGCATGTCCCGCCAGGGGATCCCGGTGCGGACCCGGAAGCGTATGCCGTCGATCAGCCGCCGCCGGGTCCATATCGGCGGCCGTCCCGGCTTCTCGCCCCTGGGTAACAGCGGTGCCAACACGGCCCATTGCTCGTCTGTCAGATCTCCACGCGACACGTGTCAAGATCACCGCACATCCAAAAATCCACTTCTGATACACGCCCTAGGGCGTCCACGGGCTGATCGGTGGCTCGTTGCGGTGGGATGTGGAGTCCGTGTGCTCGGCCTGCGGGCAGATGACGGCCGACTGCGGCCAGGATCTCCCTGCCCGGCTGCGGGACCGGTTGCTCGCTGACCACGGGCCGGCCACGTTGCACGTGACGAATCCGTCGGTGGAGCGCATCACCGTGATGCGGGTGCTGCGCGCTGCCCTCGGCGTCGGCCTGACGGAGGCCAAGGCTGTCGCGGGCCAGGCGCTGGCAGGGGCCTTCTCGGGCACGCTGCCCGAGATGGAGTACCTCGCCCGCGGGCTGCGTGGAGCCAGCGTCGACGCGGTAGCTGCCCGCTCCTGGGGACTGTTGGCGACGGGGTGTTCAGCAGGTGCCGGGATCGAAGCTGCCGCCGGGCAGGGGTGGGCGGCGCAGGTCGGCGTAGGCGCGGACGGTGACGCCGGCCTGGCCGGGGGTGTGCCAGGGGGCGGAGGGCCCGCTGGAGAGCCATAGCCCGCCGAGCGCGGCCACTGCCTGGGTAGCGGTTGCTTCGTCGGCCGCGGTGATGTCCACGACGACAAGTCCCGGTTCCCTGAGGTGCTCTTCGTAGATCTTCATGGCCTCACAGACGCGATGCCCGAGTGGGCAGTTCGTCCGAGGCGCAGAAGTCACCCGGTTGTGGGACGGCATGACGGACGACAACCGCACAGGGAGACGTACATGGACCGGCCGACGCGATCACCGGTTCGTTGGTTGACGTGTCCTGGTGCGGTGGGTAGACCCATGGGGCCTGACTCACCTCACCCGACAGGGAGCCTTATGTACCGCACGCGCCGCTTGGCGGTCCTTCCTTTCCCCCTCCTGCTACTCTCCGCGGCCGCGTGCACTCCCGCTACGACCGATGAGGACGCCAAGCCGTCCGCCGAGCCGAGCGCGACTTCCTCCGAGAGCACGAAGGGCACCCTGCACCTGACGGATGCGATAGGTCGGCTGACGGTGGCCCGCGAATCCCGGACCGGATACGAGCGCGACAAGTTCCACCTGTGGACCGACGCGGACCACGACGGCTGCGACACCCGCAAGGAGGTCCTGCTGGCCGAGGCGGTCAAGAAGCCCCGCCAGGGCAAGAGCTGCCGTCTGACCGGCGGCACCTGGCGCTCCTACTACGACGACCGCACCGTTACCGATGCCCGCAAGCTCGACATCGACCACGTCGTCCCCCTCGCCGAAGCCTGGGACTCCGGCGCCTCGAAGTGGACCGCGCAACGCCGCGAGCAGTACGCGAACGACCTGGGGGCCGACCGCAGCCTCGTCGCCGTCAGCTTGGGCCCCAACCGCACCAAGGGCGACAAGGACCCCGCCGAGTGGATGCCACCCGCCAAGGACGCCACCTGCACCTACGCCACCGACTGGATCACCGCGAAACTCCGCTGGAAGCTGACCGCCGACCCCACCGAAGTCAGAGCCCTGCGGACGATCGCGGCCGGCTGCCCGGATGCGACGGTGACGTTCAAGCCGGCACCGTAGCCGCACCGAACCGACCACCTCTCCCACAGTCCATGGGTCCGGCGCCCCGTCCCTAAGCGACCCGGGCATCCCGGCAGAAGCTGCCGGCCGGGGCGCGAGGCGGGTAGAGCGATCGTCCAACTCATAGGGAATGAAAGGGGAATGATGCTACTGGGGTGTCCGTGGATCGCCCCACCTCGAGACTCTCAGCAGATACGCTCGTGCAAGCTGACGGCACAACAGGGAGGTCTGGTCTGCATGCGGTTCGTCTTCGTTCACGGGACAGGCGTGCGCCGCGAGCGGTTCGACCAGTTGGTGGCCCTTGTCGCCTCGGGCTTAGGCGCGCGACTTTCCGACGCAGATGTGGTTCCGTGCTACTGGGGTGATGCCTTTGGTGCGTCCCTGGGGGCAGGCGGTGCCTCAATCCCTGGGAAAGACGCTGTGCGGGGCATGGCAGCGACAGGCAGTCCGCTCGACCGGGAGACCGCAGAATGGCAGCTGTTGGTGACAGACCCGCTCTGCGAGCTGCGTGTGTTAGCCGAGACGGCTGCTGCGGATGATGACGGCCTGCGCATGCCGGGTGTCCGAGCCGCGGGGGCGGAGATCGCTGACGCTTTGGCTCAGCTGAAAGATGCTCCTTCGCTCAACGAAGAAATATCCTCCCTTCTCGACTCCACAGGTATAGCCGCTGCCTTCAGCGAAGCACTTAGAGCCGTCGACAGCTCTGCGGAATTCTTGGGCGCATGCGAGATGACCTCTCGCGCCCCAGCCGTTCGCGAACTAGTGGCGACCACCGCTCGCTCCGTCGTTGCGCAGTCCCTGAGTGTCGCCGGGGATGAGGCTCTGTGCACTGGCGCGGAGCGCGACCGTCTGGTGGACCTCGTCGGTGCCCGGCTGGGTGGCACAGGCCGGTTCCCGGGAGGCCGGCCGGCAGCGGTACTTGGAAAACTCGCCCTACGATTGACCACCCAGCCTGCTCTCAATCGCTGGCGCGCATCACTAACCACGCGGTCAGTACCAGCACTTGGAGACATCCTGCGGTATCAGGCCCGGGGCCAAGCCTTGCGGAACCACCTGAAAGACGTCATCACGGCGAGTTCCGAGCCGACTGTCGTGATCGGGCACAGCCTGGGTGGCATCGCCCTGGTGGACCTCTGTGCTCTGACGGCCGTCGACGGAAGGCCGCTGCCAGGAGCGTACCTACTGGTCACGGTCGGTTCACAGGCACCGTTTCTGCACGAACTGGGCGCCCTCACCGGACTGCAACCCACTGCTGGACTGCCCCTCCACTTTCCTCGGTGGCTCAACATATTCGACCGTACGGACCTTCTCGCATACCGGGCACAACCGATCTTCCCGGACGACCTCCGTGTCATCGACCACGAGGTGAGCAGTCGGCAGCCGTTCCCCCTGAGCCACAGCGCGTACTGGAAGCTCGATGCGGTGTATGACCGGATCGTGGAGGAAGTCGAGAAGCTGCAGTGAGTACTGCCGGGCCCGAAGGGATTGATCCACGCCGCGTCTTCGCGCTTGTGGTGGGCATCGAGTCGTACGAGATCAGCCACGAATGGGATCTTCCCGGTGCAGCTCGCGATGCGTTGCGGATTGCTGAATGGCTCACCGACATCGCCGGGGTACCAGACAGCCAGGTGAACCTGCTGCTCTCACCCCTCGACCGAAGCCAGCCTGATGCGCCAGGGCGTCACTACCTCACACCAACCCAGGAAAATGTCGAGCGAATCCTCTTCAAGGAACTGCCCGCATGCGACGGTGATCTGCTGTGGATCTACTGGGCTGGACACGGTTTTCTCGATCAGTCCCAACAGATGCTCCTACCGTACGTGGACGCCACCTGCGACTGGACTACGCACCTCAACCTGGAGGCGGCACTGCGCTGGTGGAAAGGCGCTGGACCGGCCGACAGCCGATTCCGTCGACAGATTGTGATTGGTGACGCCTGTCGGATCGATACCCGATGGGCGAGCAAGCTTGCTTTCGGTGAGAAGGAGTACGGGGCACGCCCGCCGGACCCGGAGCGGCGCCAATTCACGCTCTACGCCGCGCACGCCGGCGAGGTCGCTCAGAACCTCGCTGACCGAGGCGCAGGCCAGTTCACTGACGCCCTTATGCGTCGGCTCAATGAAGCCACCCTTGACGAGAGTGTGCAGAGACTCGTCGATATCGCCCGATCACTGCAAGCCGACTTCCGGAAACTACGGTTGGAGGGGCTGGCGTGGCAACACCCGCAGTTCGTCATCGACCGAGACTGGAGCGGATCTACGATCTTCGGTGATCGTTGGACCGATCCGGCTTCGGCGGGCCCCGGAGCTCCATGCCTGGACCAGCTTGCTTGGAGGGAGCTCGGGCAGCTTTTGCATGATCGAAGGACTCCCGCTTACACGCACGATGCATACCGCTGGGCGTTTGACATCACCGGCTGCGCGTTTCCGGCGCATCGCGGGCTGCCACCCGGTGGGCTGACGGCCATCGCCTACGACCTTGATGCCCGGCAGGGCAGGCAGCGGGACATGCCCCTGACGCTGCCCTTCATGCGCCACCTCGCCGCGCGCTCCTCCGAGCCTACGTGGGCTGACGCAGTTGACGCCTGGGTCGATACCACCCGCGAGCGCCTGGGTTCAGCGCCTATACCCGCCCCTCCCGGACCGGACCCGGAACCACCAGGTCTGCATGTGCACCTCACGGATGACCCGGAAGAAGACAGTGTTCACTGGGTCCGGATGTGGATCTACCACCAAGGCGTCTTCGAGGCCGTTTGGGAGTCGGGTCGGCCTCTGACCATGGCAGCAGTGCGTGACCGCTTGGCCGAGCAGTTGCTTGTGAAGCGGGATGTCGGTCTGGTGCGTATCGAATTCCATCTTCCCTATGGGCTGCTGGAGGAAGAGTTCGAACATTGGCGGTTGCCCATCGGCAGGCGAGGCAAAGAGATCGAACTCGGATGCCACTACGAGATCTTGCTGCGCTGCCCCGACGAGCGCGACGGGATGGCGGGGGAGTATTGGCGCCGTAAGTGGCAATGGTTCAAGGCGCATGGCAGTGAGGACCCAAAGGCCGTGCACGAGCTCGGCGACCATGATGTCGGAGAGGCTCTGGGGGTGTTTCTTCAAGCCACCGAGCCCCCCGTGTGCGTGCTTGCCGACGTGTCCGAGCAGCATCTGCTGGACACGCTTGATGCTGTGCTGGACGCCGGCGTACCCATCGCTGTCTGGCCACGGCGTGGAAAGGCGACACAGGACCGGGATGGCATGGCTGCGAGGCTTGTGGGCGCAAACCGTATGGATCTGAGGCGTCTTCCCGCCTTACTGAAAGCTCGACGGATACCCTCGCCAGGAGCCCTCGCCGACGGAGGGCAACTGTGGCCCCCCTTGGCGCTGATGTGGGATGACCCCGAACGCCTACCTGAAAGGAGGCCGCTGTCATGACGCCGAAGGAATGGTGGATCTACCAAGGTCCGGGAACCGTTGGGCAGAGAAATTCGCGGTTGGCTGAACAGCGTCCTCCCTGGCGGGACTTCAAAGGGGTTGAGGATCCGGAGTATGCGCCTCCGGGAATCGACGACCCCGCATGGCAGGAGACACACCGCCGGGGCACTGGATATGTACCGGACACGGCGGAGAAGGACGCGGTAAATACAGCCCTGTACCTACGCCGACCGCTGCTGGTTACAGGAAAGCCCGGACTCGGTAAGTCCACGCTCGCGTACAGCATCGCCGCTAACCTGGAACTCGGTCCTGTGCTGCACTGGCCGATCACGAGTCGTACCACTTTGCGTGACGGGCTGTACCAATATGACGCGATCGGCAGGCTCCATGACGCCAATCTGCGCCATCTTCGGCAGACCCCCGATGCCCCTGTAGACCTGTCCATTGCGCCATATCTGCGCCTTGGGCCGTTGGGAACTGCACTACTACCCCAGGGCCGACCCCGGGTGTTGCTCGTAGACGAGATCGATAAGAGCGACATCGACCTGCCTGGCGATCTGCTCACAGTGTTTGAAGAAGGAGCCTTCGAAATTCCCGAGCTTGCGCGGGTCGCGCGGCAGCAGCAGGAGGTGAGAGTCGGAACGCAGGACGATCCACAGGCGCGAGTGCGGGTGGCTCGTGGCGGCGTAACGTGCCGCTCATTTCCCGTCGTCATCCTTACCAGCAACGGAGAGCGAGATTTTCCTCCGCCTTTCCTGCGACGATGCATCAGACTGCATATGGAGCCTCCAAATAGGGAGAAACTAACGCAGATCGTCCGGCAGCGGTTGGGCCTGGACTCCACCGCTGATGAGCGCTACCGAGACCTTGTCGAAGCCTTCATTGAACGACGAATGGATGGCGACCTCGCAACTGACCAACTTCTCAACGCCGTCCAACTGCGCCTGAAGGGCGCATGGTCCGAGGAAGCCGATCGAGCACAGTTTTTTGAAACTGTGCTGCACCGGCTCACTGGCCCTTCCTCCGTGTGAGGACCCTCCGATGATTGAGGAGCTGCTCGCAGCACTAGAGGAATCCGGCGTTGAAGCGGGCCCCGAGGAATTGGCGGACATCCTATGGCTGGCCGCGAGCATCGGCAGCGACGAAGGGCACGCCGAAGCAGCCGATAGACAACAGCCACACCTCGGTGACCATGGGGGCACGCCTCCGAAAGGTACTGGCGCAGGCGAAGTCCACACTCAGGCGGGCGAAGAATACTACAGCGCTAAACCCCCCGCGAAGAGTGGAAGCACTTACGAGCCGGATAGCCGACAGGGCGAATCCGTACTGGTACGGCGAGCGCTCGCCCTGGAGAACCCCTTGGGCGTTATGCGGGCGCTGCGCCCGCTGAGACGTCGAACTGCGCCCGGGGTCCATAGCGCGGAATTGGACGAGGAACTCAGCGTCACCCACAGCGTGGAACAACGGATGGTGGTGCCGATCCTGAAGCCTCAGCGTGGACGCTGGCTCGACCTGGCTTTGGTCATCGATACCCATCACTCAATGCTGCTCTGGCATGACCTGGTGAGCGAGCTCTGCCGCACCATCGCGCAAACTGGCATCTTCCGCGATGTGCGAGTGTGGTTCCTGACCGGCACTGAGCGAGACGCTACGCCGACTGTCGCGCACACAAGCAGCGGCGAACCACGTCGCCCCCAGGAAGTTGCCGATCCGTCCGGCCATCGCCTGGTACTGGTAGTCACGGATACCGTCGCCGAAGGATGGAACGGTCCGCGTCTGCGATCGGTACTCCGTCATTGGGCCACACACAACCCACTGGCATTGCTGAATGTCCTGCCACGCAGACTGTGGAACCGAGGCGCAATTGCCCCATCAGGTGTGCTCGTACGGGCTCCGCGGCTGGCGGCCCCGAACGTATCGTGGCGTATGGCTGCGACAGGCCAGAGGGAAGGGCGGACCCGGACGAGATCGGGGCCCCGAAGCAGGGCGAGGCTCGCTGGCAGCATCGCGATTCCGGTGCTGGAGGCTTCTCAGGCGGGACTTGGATTGCTGGCGGCGCTGGTCGCAGGTGAGGGCCGATGGAGCAGAGTGTCGTGCCTGACAATTCCTCGTACGGGCAGCGAGTCTGAAATGTTCGCCCCTCCGGCGTCTGTCGCCGGCCCTGGACCCGATGTAGTGGAGGCGATGCGTCGCTTTCAGGAAAGCGCTTCCCCTGGCGCCCAGGAGTTGGCAGGCTATCTGTCTGCGGTCCCCTTGACTCTTCCCGTGATGACACTCGTGCGCCGGGCGATGTTGCCGCATGCCGATCACGGCCACCTCGCAGAGGTCGCTCTTGGCGGGCTTCTTGAGAACTGGCAGGAGGTACCGGCAGAATCCGATATGGGGCGCTTTGAGTTCAGCTTCCTGCCTGGCGTGCGCGAGGCCCTGCTTGGTTCCCAACTGCGTCACGAAGTCACTGCTGTTCAGGAGCTGGTTCGGTCGGAGGTGGCGGAGTACTTCGAACGGCTCGCCGGTGGATCGGGTGGTGACTTCCCGGCAACTCGCACAACGTCCGGGAGGATGGGAGAGCGGAGCATCGACCGGGGGGCGATTCCTTTCGCGAAATCCGCTGCGCCACGGGCAACGCCGGTGGCAGAGACTCGGCCAGAACAGCTTGGTGTTCACCCAGCGGCATATGCGGGAGACTCACGGGAGCAGCTGCCAGCCTATGTAGAGCGCGAGTTCGACGCCGAGTTGAGAGAGGCAATCCACCGAGCTGGCTCGGGGGAGGACGTTGGTATCGTCTTGGTGGGGGAGGCTGGCTCGGGCAAGACGCGATCGGCTTGGGAGGCCGTCCGCACCTTGTCAGACGGGTGGGTCGTGTGGGCACCAGCAACGGCCGAAGAGCTGCGGAGTGGGATGGCGCGGCTAAGCCCACGCACGGTGGTGTGGCTAGACAACTTGGAGCGGTTCGGCGACGCGCCGGCTCAGTGCTACCTCATGCATCCGCCCCCTCTGATGGTCGCCACAGCTCGGTCCGAGCACTGGGAATTCAGAATTCCGGAATCTGTCAAGAGGCTCGCAACAATATTCCACGTGCCCGGCAACCTCGAAACGACCGTGCGGAGGACAGTTGGGGCTGGATTCCAGCCGCCCCTGACCGTGCGACCGCAATATAGAGCCGAACTTTCCTCATTTGCCGTTTCTGGCAGTACCGTTGCAATGGCGTCTGTTCCCACTTCCGACGGTAGAACGCACCTTGCCACGTATAGTCGGCCGGAGGGGGAAGTTAGAACGTGGGACCCGGGTACGGGAGCCATGGTCGGCAAGCCATTCACCTTGCGCGAATCTGGAATCGTGTCGATCGCTGCTGTCCGAATGCGCGGGGGATCTCCGCTCCTCGCGACCATCAACGAACACGGTGAGGTGCGCTTGTGGGATGCGACCAGTGGAAGGTATCAAGGTGTTCGGTATCCAGCTCCCCAAAAAGATGTATTGGCGATGACGGAATTTCAATACGGAGATGATCCACCTCTTCTTGTTGCCTCGGGATACAGGGGGATGTTTCAAACTTGGGATGCAAGAAATGGAGGCTCGTCCAGAATTTCATACACGACGGGCACGTTCCCTGGTCGGGGGTTGACGTCGCTTGCCGATAACACTGGGCGACGTCGGCTAGCAACAGCTGACTATAGTGGTGCTGTGCAACTGTGGGACCTTGAGGCCCAGGAACCTGCATCACGCGATTTGATCACCATCCGTCCGCGCAAAGTACTGGCCATGGCTGCCATTGATAGACCAGGAAGTCACAGCCTTCTTGCCACGGTTAGCTATGACGATGTAATTCGCGTTTGGGACCCGTTTGCTTCGCCGCTCGACTGGGACTCATCACACGACAAACACCTCCACTCGCACGACAAACACTTCCAAGCAATGAGCCCGCGCGAGTTTGAGGGCTTGGTTTTGCGACTCCTCGACACCATGGGGAAAGAACAGTCGGCCGTGCGAGTGGGTGATCCGGGCGTGGATGCAATATTGTTTGACCGGGCTACAGGTGAAGAAATTCTTGTGCAGGTCAAGCACGTTCGAAGGGAAGTTTCTGCTGTCGCCCTTGAGCGTCTGGTCCAGCCCATGACGGATCGCGCTCCGCGTAAGGGAGTGGTCATCACAAACGGAAAATTCTCGGCGCCCAGCATTGAAATTGCTCAGAGTTTGGGGAGTGTTGAGCTAATCGATGGCTCGGCACTGCGAGGGTTGCTCCGAGAACATCTCGGAATTGAGTTCCTGTCCGATGTGCCGCCTGGCTAGTTGGGAGTGATCACGGCAGGTCTGCGGCAGCCCCTTCCGGGGAGCTTTCCCCGGAGCGCTAAAGAGCAGCAGCCACGGGGCGTCCTGAGTGCTGATGTGCGCGATACGAGGTGAATTGACGGCCATCTCGACGGTGTCTTTCGACGTACGAGCAGGCAAGTAGTCGGGTGGGGTTCGAACCCGTGAACTCGGGCCATGGCCCGATTACAACACCAACTCGCCGCCACCGCGATGAACTCCCACCGCCCCAAAGGGTGGTGGACAGACGTCCCACGAGCCCGCATTCGCACGTCTCACCAGGCAGCCCTCCGGCCCGCCGAGTAGAACTCGGCGGGCGAGGAGTGGAACACAGCGGCTTGGCCCGCGAGAACCCCAACGCCCTGGAAGCCTCCTCCACGCTCCCCGTTCCGTCCCAGGTCGCGCGGATGCTCGTAGGGCTATACCGGGCGCCCTGCACCTCGTTGGTTTGTTCGTGCATTTCGCGTTCTCCGGCGTGAGAGTGGTGTTGCCTTAAACACAGCTGGTCCGGGTTTTCTGCGCGTGTTCAAGAAGCCGTGGTGGACTCTTAATGATCCGTGGGATCGCCGGTTTGGCTAGCTGGCCATCCCGCGCTATGTTGCGTCGCTTCGAAGCGACCAAGCGCGCGGAGCCTCGCGCGAAAATAATCCAGCACCTCATCTGCGTTGGTGATGTCCGAGCCGAGGAGGGGAAGGTGTCGGGCCTGAAGTTGTTCCGCACGAACACGACGAATAGCGGTGTGACCGAGGTCGCGCCGCGTCTCGCTGAAGTCGAGGCGGATGTGCAGGGCCTCGTCGAGGCGCACATGGAGACCATGCTGGGAGTCCGGTTCCTGGCAAGCGAGTACAGCACCGGGCCCGTCCACGGCGGGCGCATCGACTCGCTGGGCATCGACGAAAACGGGGCACCCGTCGTCGTCGAGTACAAGCGGGCCGTCGACGCCGGGGTGATTCACCAGGGACTGTTCTACCTCGCGTGGTTGATGGACCACCGCAGCGAGTTCGAGCGTCTGGTCCGCGACCGGCTCGGGGCTACGGCCGCGGCCCAGGTGTTGTGGAGTGGGCCGAGACTGATCTGCATCGCCGGCGACTTCACGGGCTACGACGTGCACGCCGTGCGCGAGCACCGGCGCAGCATCGACCTGGTCCGCTACCGATACTTCGGCAGCGACCTCCTGGGCCTTGAGACCGTCGCATCCGTCGCTGGCCGGGCACCTGCTGCCCGGCCGGCGCGCCAGCTCGCGGTCGGGACCGGAGCGGGTAGCAGCCGGAGTGCGGCGCTGGAGGAGCTGGTGTCGTCGGTCGACGAGGTACTTCTCGGGATGGGCGACGGGGTGAACCGCATCCAGCGCAAGCAGTACCGCGCGTACCAGCGGTTGCGGAATTTCGCGTGCGTCTGCCCGCCGCAGAAGACCAAGCTGCTCGTCTACCTCAAGGCAGCCCCCAAGCAGGTCGACCTCGTGCCCGGCTTCACCCGCGACGTCACCGGACTCGGCCACCACGGAACCGGCGACCTGGAGGTGCAGTTGCGCACCCGGAGGGACCTGGAGCGCGCCCAGGAACTGTTCCGCGCGAGCTACGCGGCATCGTGAGACGGCCCGTGGCCGCACAGCTCTCCGTGGCCCGAAGCGAGCCCGTGGAGGGCATGTAGGCGAGGGTGCTACGTCGTGTGGCTGACTGCCGTGGCGGTTCAGGATGCGGGGGCGGGGCTGGCCCGCTCCGGGGACGAGCTTTGACGATCCGAGCTTGTGCTGGACGACGGATCACCAGGTGGCAGGTTGCGCAGCGGCAACGGGGATCTGGGCCCACACGACCTTTCCTGAATCGGCCATGACGAAGTGTCCCCAGGACTCACTCATCTGCTCCACGATGTGGAGCCCGTACCCCGACTCCGCAATCAAATGCGGGGGACTGATGACAGGTGGGTCAGCCGAGGGGTCCGTGACTGCACAGATCACCCCCGTGCCCCGCAATCCAATTGCGAGCCACCCGCGTTCGGCGGGATCCAGTAGGGCGTGCCGGATGGCGTTCGTCACCAGCTCCGTCGCCACCAGCACGACATCGTCGCGTGAGGAGTGAATGCTCCACCGACGCAGTGCCTCCTCCATGAGCCTGCGCGTGCCGGCCACGCTCTCCGCCTCTGTGCCATAGCGGAGTGAGACCAGCCCGCCGGAGGCCAACCCCATTGCCGCGGCCCAATCATGCCCGCCCCGCTTGAGGGCGCACACCACGTCCTTGGGCCACCTGCCGATGGTCGGCTGACGGGCAGGGGGACCTTCCCCTCCGATGCCGGGTTTGCACATTATTCATTCTCCCGGGGGCTGTTCCGCTGCAGGTATCGAACGGCGCTGAGCCGCCGCGTATGGTCCTACCCAGGGTTGGCAATTTCCACGGGAATTGCCAACCCTGGACATCACTCTCCGGTGAACTCATGGGATGAGGTTGGCCGGGAGGTTTGAGTAAGGTAGGGAGTGGGCGATATGCAGGAGTTCGCGAACGGCGTTCGGGCAAGTTCGATTCCGAACGTCATCTGGACGAAGAGCCGGAAGACGATAGAGCAGGGGCAGTGTGTGGAGACCGCCGCTCTGCCCGGGGGCGGTGTGGCGATCCGTAATTCCCGCGAGCCTGACGGGCCTGCCCTGGTATATACCCGGGCGGAGATGGTCGCCTTCCTCGATGGAGTGAAGGGCAACGAGTTCGACCACCTCGTCGTCTGAAACATGGCACAACTCGTCTCGTAATCGCGGTTGTTGCGAAAATCCTGGCTCCTCGGTGGATACTGTCTGACGACGTATCCACCGAGGAGTCAGCATGCGTTCAAACGTCAGGTCGATAGAGGAATACCTGGGGGAGGCCGACCGAAGTCCTACCGCTCTGGGGCTCATGCTGGCCCAGTCGCTGAAAGAGCTCCGCGAAGAGGCAGGGCTCACGCCCGCGCAAGCCGCGAAGATCATCGGTGTCCACGCGTCGCAGATGAGCCGGCTGGAGAACGGCCAGCGGCGCTGGCAGGAGACGGGCCTTGTAAGTGCACTTCGTGCATACGGCGTGGGCCCCGAGGGTGACCACCTCACGCTGCGTCTCCTGCGTGCCTCCGCGGAGTCGGAGTGGAAGACAAGTTTCCGCTCTGATGTGCTCCCGGGCTGGTTCAAGTTGTTCGCTGGCCTGGAGCCGGCAGCCAAGGAACTGCGGTCCTTCGAGAACCGCGCGGTGCCCGGCCAGCTGCAGTGCGAGCCCTACGCGCAGGCCATTATCGAAGGTGATGCGATGGGCGCCACAAACCTTGCCAGGCGCCGGCTGAAGCTCCGCAAGGAGCGGCAGGAGCGGGTGTTGCGCAAGAATGGCCCTGCCCAGTGGGTGGTGCTCGAAGAAGGCGTCCTCGACCGACAGTTCGCTGAACCGCACGTGATTCGCGCACAGCTGCTGCACCTCAAGAAGCTGCTGGAAGACCACCCCCAGATCACCGTCCAGATCCTGCCGACCAGGCTGGGTGTCTCGCGGCCCAGCGGTTCGTTCACGTACCTTCGCTTCGACCTGGAGGGGATTTCGGACAAGGTCTACGTCGAAGATCCGACCGGGGCCAAGTATTACGACGACGAGGAGGAACTCCAGGAGTACCAGATGACGTTCGACCGGCTCGCAGCCTCCGCGCTCGATGCAGAGCAGACACCGCGGATCCTGGACGAAGTGTTGAAGGGCCTCCAGTAGCTTCCTGCCTCCGGCAGACCATCATCCGAGGATTCTGGCCACGCCGCCGTACTCGATCCATTCATCCCCGGGCTGCTTGGGCGCCAGGTCCTCGGGCCGCCACTTCGAGACGTCCACCAGCTCACCGGGCGGAAGGACTTCCATCTCGTCGAAGTAGCGGTCCACCTCGTAGCGTTCCCGGACACGGCCCCAGTTTCCGCCTGTGCTCTCGCGCATGAACTCCGTAACCCAGGTTCGGACGCGCGGCTCATCGCTGACGAGCTGACAGATCACCATGAAGTTACCGGCGCCGAGCCTGCGGGCAACATCACGGACCAGTCTGCCGGGGTTGTCCTCATCCGGGATGCAGTGCAGAACGGAGACGAACAGGGCCGCAGTCGGCTGCGTGGTGTCGATCAGTCGCTTGACGCTCGGGTGCGTGAAAATGCGCTCGGTGTCACGCATGTCGGCCCGTATGACATCCGTGTTCTCGTCGGTCTTGAGCAGTGCCTTCCCGTGGGCGAGAACGATCGGGTCGTTGTCGATATAGATGACCCGTGCGTCAGGATGCACTCGTTGCGCCACTTCGTGCACGTTGTCCTGCGTGGGCAGACCAGACCCGTGGTCGATGAACTGCCTGACCCCGTACTCGGCGGCGAGGACATGCACGACACGTCGCAGAAACCTGCGATTGTTCTGCGCGAGGATCTCCGTGCTCGGAGCCTGGGCCGACAGCGCGGCGCAAGCGGCCCTGTCGACTTCATAGTTGTTGCGCCCACCCAGGTAATAGTCGTACATTCGCGCGACGCTGGGATTCTCCGTGTCGACCGGACGCACTTCATGCTGGGGTGGCTCCCCCTGGCTCATACGGCACCTCGCGCCCGCGGCAGTCACGCTCCGATATGGCAAGCGCTCAGTGTAGGCACTGGTGCAGTCCAGTCGTGAGTGCGAAGCATGAGACGGCCGCTCATGCCCGGGCATTCAGCCACTAGGCATATGCCCATGCCAAGTGAGAAGGGTCGTCAGGGCGGAATACCCACCGTCTCACCTGGCAATTGCCGCATGTTGCACGGCGCTTCGAGCCCAGCGAAGTTGGCCGATGATCACCGGCTGGGGAACACCCATGATCTGGGCCACATCGCGAAGTTCAAGTCCAAGTCGGTGGCGAAGGATCACTGCATCGGCCTGCTGCTCGGACAGAAGGAGACGCAGGAAATCCGGTTTCCGGATGCGCGCCCCTACACGGCCTGTGAGGGTTTCCCAGGCCACCGCGGGAAGGCAGGGGCTGCTCAGCGCTGCTTGCCAATTCCGTGCCAGCTCTGCCAGAGCGCCGTCCACCACCAGCTGCGTGGCGTCCTGGCACCTCAGCCGCACCTGGCTGTACCGGAGGTAGATCAGGCGGTATGCGCTGCAAAATGCTGTGAAGTCTGGACAGAGTTCAATGGGAAGCTCCTTGCCTCCAGGGATGCCGTCGCACTGCGCTGCATGCGAGGCCGGGGCCAGGCTGCCTTCGCCCGGGCGGTGGAAGGGGGCTTGGTGGGTGCCCTCAGTGCAGTTCACCATTCCCGTCGGTCCTCCCGGGGGTGTTGCTGACCCCTTCCTCTGACTGCTCGAAGGTGCACAGCCAGGCGTAATGGAACTCTTCCCACAGAGGGCGAACCTCTTCGGGGCATCCGTTCAACGCCGCGACCAGCGCACTGACTTCCGGCCAGTCGGGCAGATAGGTGCCGTCCAGTACCCGCTCCACCATTGAGGGTGAAAGGGCTCCGGAGCAGTCACGGTGCACGTCGGCCGGTGTCGGCCTGCCGGCTGCCGTGTAAAGGCCTTGCAGAGCATGGAACACGCGATCGGCTGCCTGTGTGACCGGCCGCCGGGTGGACGGCGCTATGCCGTGACTGGTCTCCCACAGATGCCGCAGAATTGCCGCATCGGCGCCGAAGCAGGCCATCATGTCCTGCATCACGGACCAACCGGGCAACCGGTCGCCGCTGAGAATGCGTGAGACATACGACGACGACATCCCAAGCGAAACCGCCACGTCCCGCAAAGCAAGTCCACTCGCTTCATGAAGGAAGGACAGGGCATCGGCAAGAAGCCGCGCAGCACGGTCCGCCGATGCCTTCTCGCTTAGGCTCGACTGCGATGACCTAAATGCAGACGAGTGCGTTGTCGGCAGGGGCAAAGTAGGGGAGAGCGAGGTGCGCTCGCTTAGTTGCCGGTTCAGTCTGTGCTCGGTTACCGACTCGTTCCAGCGTTCACGCGCCGTCTGGGAACTGATCTGGGCAGCCCGCGCGACCCTGTCCCAACTCGTGCCCCTGTGCCTTGCGTCGAGCACGGCACCGGCACTGTAGTTTTCGACTGCTCTGACAAGCTCCCTTGCGCGTCCCAACAAGGTCGGCAGATCCTCGCCGGCGTGCTCGCCGGCGAGCAGCTCCCGCGCCATGCGAGGAAGACCTTCAGCCATGTGCAGCCCCAGGCGCTTCGGCTGCACATCAGGCGAAGCGCCGTTGTTCACCCGTCGGGCTCTGTCCCGACAGCCCGACGAGCAGTACTTCCTCTTCCGGCCGGGCCCTTCCCTCTGCATGATCCCGACACCGCACATGCAACATGCGTTCAGCGCTCCCCTCATGGGGATTCCCTCCCTGCTGTCATTTTCTGCAATGACGCTGCTGTTTCAGATTTCCGGGCAGTTCATTGATGACGCCATGACAGTGCCATCGCCGCAGAGGACGGCCCGGCGGAACGAGATCCCCGACCCGCCGGGCCGCCTTGCAGCTAGCGGCGACGGGCGCGCAGGAAGCCGAGATAGGAACGCATAGCCATTCCCGTGCACGCAGTCAGGGCGAAGGCGCCCCAGGGAGTCTCCCAAGCGTGACCAGCCAGCAGCGTGGGTACAACCATCAGTGCTAGAAGAGACCCCAGGTGCGTGACACCCCAGGCAATTTCCAAGCCACTTTCCACACCCGCGGGAAGGAGCCTGCTACGTTCGAAGCGGTTCGTGAAGAGAGCTACTGCCCTCAAAGCGTCCTGGTCGTCCATGCGAAGTCCTTTCTGATATGGACGGCTGAGCGCCCCGGCGTTGGTTTGCCGCCCGCCGGGGCACATCAACGGACGCTACCTCCTTCCGAGTTGGTTTCGCGACGCGTGAGGCCCATATCGCGAGAAGGCGCTTTTCTTTTCTTCTTCGTGCTGGTAAGTGCCACGCCATCGACACTCTTTCGCATTACCCAGTCGAACTGGTGGGCGTATTTCGGGGCTGGGTTCCTTTTGGCGCGGAGGATGGCCGAGGCGTTGGCCCTCAAGCCGAAGGCCTCATGCGCCCCTGGACATCTCAGGGCGCGGGCTCGTGGCCGCAACGGAGCCTCGGAGTCCAGTTGGCCGGGGGAGTGTGCTTGGGCGAGTTCGACGGTGAGGGGCCGTAGCACTGCGGCCGGGGTGTACGGGGAGTGCGTGGATGTCCCAGGTGGGTCGGTCAACGCTGCCGCCGCCCCAGACGGTCCACGTCGGCAGGAAGCCGTCGGGGGTGAGTGCTGCGGAGGCATCGAACTGCACCCCGTAAGCGCCACTTTGGGGTGTCCATTGGACCCGGGGACCTCCATGGTCTGCTTCCATCCCGCTTTGGTCAGCGGTTGGTCGCCTCGGTGATGGTCTGCTCGGAGGGACGTGTCCAGTGTCCGGCCGCGTATGCCCAGTCGCTGGCCAGTTCGTCGAGGAGGGCGCGCACGATCTCTACTGGCGTGGCGGCGTTGGCGGTCGTGTGCCAGGCCCTGGGGCCTACGGGAGATTCGTAGGCGGCGATGGTCCAGGTGATTTCCTGTGGTTTGGATTCGTGGGTGAATTCCCCGCGCGCTGCGAGAGATTCATGGTTGGCGATGGTGGTGTCGTCTCGCCAGTCCGTTCCCTGTCAGGTTCTGCGTGTTGAGCTGCGGACATGAACAGGTGAGGGGCGGGCGAGCTACCAGAGGCCGCTCACCAGCCCCTCGTTTCACCGAGCGTCAGCGCGGTTCGGTCGTCGGCCAGGCTCGGGAATAGCGCACAGTCAGCGTCCGGCCGCCACGGGGGCGTGGTTGGCGGTGGCGTGGATGCGGCCGTCGCGCAGGACTATTGCACTGCTGGTGAGCGTGGTCGTGACCAGGTCGGTGGCGCGGGGTTCGGGGGCCACCACCGGGAGGCGTGCGGCGTCGGTCAGTCAGGCTCGGGCGTGGAGGTACGGCTCGATCCCGTCGGCGGGGATCCCGTCGCGGATCATCAGGGTGAAGGCGAGGATCCGCCGCGCGCCATACCAGACCGCTGCGTGCGGGGCGTCGACGAGCTGCTGGGCGCGGCGCAGGAGGCGGCGAACGCGGCGCCGAGGTCGGCGGGAATGGGGCCGTGAGAGCGACACGCAGAGGGGCCATGCCACGCCATACACCTCGAACCCCTGTAGGCAGGAGGGTACTTACTGGACCGTGCCCCAATACAGCCCCCGTCGGGCGACTGCGGTAATCCACCTGCAGGGCCGAGGCTGCCAACGCACAGCTTGTTGACGCAGTCCTACGACGTCTGAAGGGCGGACTGCTGTGGCTGGGGCTTGGTACGTTCTGGGGTATGACGCTGCGTTCGGTGGATCTGCGCAAAGAGCCTGTGGAAGCCGTACTGGATCGTGCGGAGCGAATGCTGAGGGTGCGCCTCGATCGCGGGACTGTGGTGCGTAAGCGGCGGTCTGTGGGGGCGCGTACGGACCGCGATACGTGGGTGCGCATCGAGCGGCGTGGGCTCGACCGGATCGGGGTTCAGGGCGGGGATGGCACCGCGTCCGCGGAGGCTCTGCGAGGGATCGCCAAGCCGGCCTGGGTCGCTGGTGTTGCATGGCGGGACGAGGTGGAGCCGGTGATGTGGCGGGGGGACGAGACGGCACTGCTGCCGGGTGCACCAGTGGGGAGCGCTGTGGTGGCAGAGGACCCGAGTCTGGCTGAGGAGTGGTGGGCTTCGCTGAATGCTTCGCTGGAGGCCCTCGCCACGCAGCACACGAACCGGATCGCGACACCGGATACCGAGACGCTCACGCAGGAACTGGTCATGGGAACGATCCACAGCGTCTTTCCCGGCGTCGATATGGCGGTGGCCGATTGGCGTCCGGCCCATGCGGATCTCAACTGGGCGAATGTGACGGCGCCGGTGTTCTGCGTGTTCGACTGGGAGGACTGGGGCATGGCCCCGTGCGGCCTGGATGCGGCAAATCTGTGGGGGGCCTCCCTTGCTGTCCCGGCTCTGGCCGACCGCGTCCGCAGAGAGCGGTGCAACGATCTGGCGAGCCGGGACGGCAAGCTGATGATGCTGTTCGTCGCAGCGAAGATCCTCGGCCCCTACTCTGATCCCGAGGATCCCCGCCTGGTCCCTGCGCGGAAGACGGCGGAGCAGTTGCTGCAGGAGCTTCAGGCGGGCTGACGGGCCTTGAGAAGTTGCCGGTACTCCCTAACCACGTTCTCGTCGACCTTGTACGACAGGACTTCGGCCAGCTCGCGCAGGTGCTCGACGTTGTCCGTGCCGACCGCGACCGCGTCAACCCGGGGCAGGCCGTAGGAGGAGAGGAACGCGGCCTGGGCCTTCGTGACTGACGCGGATCCCTGAAGGAAGACCCCTGGATCGAACCGCTCCCACACCTCCTGGGTCGTACTTCCGCTGAAGGGGCTCATCCCCCAGACCTGCGACGGACGCCACCGCGTTGCCAGGGCCTCCGCTGCTTCGAGGACGTCGACCCCGACCAGGGAGTTCGCCCGGCCGCCACTGCCTGAGTCTTCACGGGGCAGGAAGCGGTTGGACGACCGTTCATGCGGCACAGCCTCCGCGGCCGGCCCCAGATGTACTGCACACCCGCCTGAAAACAGCGCGCCTGGCAACTGCGCCGGGCTCAAGATGCCCTAGAGACGGAACTGGAAGAACTGGAGAGGGCGCTCCGGGCAGCTCCTGCAGACGACATACCACCTGAAACGGTTCCGGGAGGGCTCTCGCCGCTGCCCCCCCGGCGCGGAGTACATGCACCTCGTCGAGGTCGGTGATCAGCAGGCACATCGCGCTGTTGTAGGCGAGCAGGTCGAACTTGCCGTTCCGGACGCAGGCGGGGTAAGGGGCGAGCTTGTCCAGCACGGCGTGCAACTCGTCGTTCACGGCGTTGCACTCCGCGACCACCGCGTCGTCCGCGGCACCGGCGAGCCGGTAGAGGTGGTGGCGCTCGTCGTGGTCCAGGCGCAGCGTGCGGGCGAGCGCGTTGAGCACCTGCGGCGAGGGGGGCACGTCGCGGCCCTGCTCCAGGGCCGTCTACCAGGTGACGCTCATCCCGGCGAGCTGAGCGACCTCTTCCTGCGCAGACCGGGGGTGCGCCGCCGAGTGGTCGCCACGATGCCGAGCTCGCTCGGCGATATGCACTCGCGCCGGCCGCGCAGGAAGACGGCGAGCTCTCGGCGCCGGACAGCCGCGGCTCTCGAGGCCGATGGCATTGCCGGAACCGGGCGATGGGTCGGCCGGCTCCTCGGGCCGCGGCACGGTGTACACAACCATCAGGATCCTCCCGGGGGCCAGTCAGCCCCCACTCAGTCTTGAAACTCGCATCAGCAGTTGCTTGGTATCCGTCTTCGGGCCTGAAACCATACGGTCATCGGCCTTGTGCATCCTGCGTTGAAGGAGCCCTCCGAGCGTGTCCGCCGTTACGTCCCCCTCGCCGCATCCCGCCGACGCCCGCCACCTACTCGTGATCGGTGCCGGCCCCGGCATCGGCGCCGCCACCGCCCGTCGCTTCGCCCACGACGGCTACCGGGTGACCTTGGCCGCCCGGGACCGGGACAAGCTCGAGGAGCTCGCCGCCGACCTGCGCCCAACCGGGGCCGAGGTGGCCACTCTGCGCGTCGACGCGGCCGACCCCGGGCAGCTGCGCGAGGCGTTGAGCTCGCTCTACGCGGCCCCGAACCCGCCCGGCGTCGTGCTGTACAACGTTGCCCAGCTAACGCCCGACGACCTCCTGTCGGCCGCGCCCGAGGACCTGCTGGGCGCTTACACCGTGGACGTCGTCGGCGCGGTGGTAGCCGCCCAGGTCGCGGTGCCGGCCATGCGAGCCTCCGACGGTGGCACGTTGCTGTTCACCGGTGGCGGTCTGGCCGACCAGCCACACCCGAGCCTCGCCACGTTGTCCCTGGGCAAGCTGGGGCTGCGCGGGGTCGCGAACCTGCTGGGCACCCAGCTGGCCGACGACGGCATTCGGGTTTTCACCCTCACGGTCAACGGGATGGTCGAGCCGGGCACCCCGTTCGACCCCGAGCACATCGCCGAGCGGTACCGGCGGGTGATCGACGACGCCAAGCCGGGTTTCGTCGACGAGCACTTCAACGGGGCCTGAGCGGCGCCATCCGGACGAGAGGAGCAGTGCGCGTTGGACTGCTCGACAGCAAGGTCGCCTTCGCGCACGGCCCGGATGTCCGCCGGTTGCGAACTTTCCCGGGCTGGTGACGATGCCGGTTTCCCAGGGCCCCGACCGGCCGAGCGCGCTATGTGGTTCGGCCGTGCGGTTCGTAGCGGAGACCGAAGCAACGGAGTGGACCATGTCGACGCGCCTTGAGGGCAAGACTGCCCTGGTGACCGGAGCGACCAGCAACATCGGACGGGCCATCGCGCAGGCGTTTGCCGCCGAGGGGGCGCACGTCGTCGTCTCGGGCCGCAGCGCCGGACGCGGCAAGGAGGTCGTCGACGGCATCCGCGCCCGAGGCGGCCGCGCCGACTTCCTGCAGGCCGACCTGGACGGCAGCGCCGCCGCGTCGCAGGCACTGGCCTGGGAGGCGACGCGGGTCCTCGGGGGCCGCATCGACGTGTTGGTCAACAACGCGGGCATTTACCCCAGCAATAGCACAGCAACCACCGATGAGAAGACCTTTGACCAGGTCTACGCGGTCAACGTGAAGGCCCCGTTCTTCCTCACCGCGGCCGTCGCACCCGCCATGGCGGAGGTCGGCAGCGGAGCGATCATCAACCTCGGCTCCTGGATCGCCCGCCTGGGCATTCCGATCAGCGCCCTCTACAGCTCCACCAAGGGGGCCGTGGAAACCCTGACCCGGGCCTGGGCAGCGGAGTTCGGGCCGCGGGGGGTACGGGTGAACGCGATCTCGCCGGGCGTCGTGCAGACGCCCGCCCCCGGCGAGATCCACCCCGGTGAGGTCATGATGAAGGGCACCCCCGCAGGCCGGATGGGGACCCCCGATGCCATCGCGAACGCCGCCGTCTACCTGGCCAGTGACGAGTCGGCCTTCGTGCACGGCATCGTGCTGGACGTCGACGGCGGCCGCACCACCGTTGCCGTCATCGCCGACTGACACACGCTATTGCCCTGGGCGAGGCTGATGCGTGAAGCGCCCTTTCGCCAGGTCACGGACCTGCGCTGCCCGCGCGGCGCAGGTCCGTGATGCCTTGGCCGAGAGCGGCGCGCAGGTGGGTGGACTGACCCGTCGACAGCAGGATCGACACGCCCCCTTGTATCGCGGCCAGCAGGGCGGCAGCCCTGGCATCGACATCGAGTCCGGCGGGAAGCCGGCCAGCAGCTTGTAGCGACCGGATACCCACCGCCAAGCTCTCCTGCCAGCGACGCATCAACTCGATCACGATCGCCCGCGCCCCGGGGGCCGAGCGCCCGATCTGAAGAAACAGCGACCCGAGCGGACACTCGTCCCCTTGGGTCTCATAACGGTTGATCACCACATCCCGCCACCGCTCCCAGGCTTCCCATGAGTCCAGACAGCCCAGGTACGGCTGCTGGTCCTCCAGGACTTGATCCGCCTCGAACTGGGCAACCGCGACGAGCAGTTCGTCCTTGCCAGCCGGGAAGTAATGGAACAGCTGACTCTTGCTGGTGCTGGTCCGCGCCATGATGTCGTCCAACGTCGCCGAGCTGACGCCGTTCTCGCGCAGCACCGCCGCAGCCCCCTCGACGATCCGGCTCCTCGTTGCCTTCCCCTTCGCCGTCAGCTCCCCGCGCATGACCTGTCTCCTCAAAATGGACTGCACAGTCCAGTGTAATCTAGCGTCCCTGCCGCGCTCGACTACAGCGGGTTACCAAAAGCGGTGCAGCGGTCGACAGTCCGCTCACCGCTCGCACCTCCCGGACCGTGACACGTGCCCCGGAGTGCTGGGGGCACCCCCTGGATATCCGCGAGGCAGTTCGTTCGGCAACGGCCCCTTCGTCCAGGCACACCTGAAGCTTTCTGACGACCCCAGACAGCCACTTCTGCCGATCGGCCTGCCTGCCTTGCCTGTTGCCTCCGCGCGTCCGATTGCCCTGACCGTCGCAGAGCGGCACCTGCTGAAGAAGGCCGCCTGGGGCATAAGAGCGAGCACCGGGCCCGGCTGCGGGCGCGGATCGTGATCTTGGCGGCTCGGGGCAGGCCTAACGCGAGTATCGCCGTCGAGACCGGGGTGCACGTGGACACGGTGCGCACCTGGCGAGGCCGGTTCGCCGAGGGCGGCCTGCCGGCCCTGGCCGACCGCAAGCGCAGCGGGCGCCCGGCCCGCTTCCCCCCCGTGCAGGTCGCCGAGGCCAAGGCCCTGGCCTGCCAGCTCCCGGCCGAGACCGGGGTTCCGTTGGCGCGGTGGTCGTGCCCGGAACTGGCCGCCGAGCTGACCGCGCGCGGCGTCACCGACAGCATCTCGGCGTCCACCGTGCGCCGCTGGTTGCGGCAGGACGCCATCAGACCCTGGCAGTACCGGTCTTGGATCTTCATCCGGGACCCGGACTTCCGCGCCAAGGCCCAACGCGTCCTTGACCTGTACGCCCGCACCTACGAAGGCGAACCCCTCGGCGCGGACGAGTACGTGATCTCCAGCGACGAGAAGACCTCGATCCAGGCCCGCTGCCGCTGCCACCCGTCTCTGGCCCCCGGACAGGCCAAGGCGATGCGCGTCAACCACGAGTACGGACGCGGCGGGGCCCTGGCCTATCTGGCAGCTTACGACGTCCACCAGGCAAAAGCCTTCGGCCGTTGCGAGGCCACCACCGGCATCGTGCTGGTCATGGCCCTGGTCGAACAGGTCATGGCACAGGAGCCCTACGCGGGCACAAAGCGTGTCTTCTGGATCGTCGACAACGGCTCCTCCCACCGCGGCAAGACCTCCATCGACCGCCTGGCCGCCCGGTTCCCCAACGCCTTCTGGTCCACACCTCCTGGCTGAACCAAGTGGAGATCTTCTTCTCCGTCGTGCAACGCAAGGTCGTGACACCCAACGACTTCACCGACCTCGACCGGGTCAGGGACCGGCTCCGAAGGTTCGAAGACCGCTACAACGCCACGGCACAGCCGTTCCAGTGGAAGTTCACCACCTCCGACCTGGACGATCTGCTGGCCCGGCTCGACGGGCACACACTCACCGACCGACACCAATAGTCCTCCGGCGCCCTGGCCGCCTGATCAACCCCCGAAGGACTTCCAGCGCCAACCACTTACAGCGTGGTGCGCGACTGAGGTCGGGGTGTGTTGGCCTGGCGAGCTGGCTGGTGGGTGATCACCGCTGTGTGGTGCGGTCGGAGACGAGTCCGGCGATCGCCAGGTGGGTCTGGTCGTGTACTCGCGGCGTCCGATGTATCGCTGGAGGGGCCGCCACTGCTTGTGCTCGGCGTTGGCGTGCTCGACGCAGATCCGCTCCGAGGACTGCTGCTTGCGGGCCTCCTCCCAAGCCTTGATCTCCATGGCGGGAGCGTCCCTGCCGGGCTTCTTCGGCGGTGCCTGGATCTGTTGGGGAAACCGCTTGGCCAGGCCCTGGTATCCGGCGTCGACCTTGGCCTTGACCCTGAGATACCGCTCGAACAGGTCGCCGATCCCCTCGGTGTTGATCGCCGTCTGATCGTGCATGCGGCCCGGCCGGAGCGCCCCCGTCCACAGGGTGCGGCCCTCGTGGTCGGTGATGACCGTGGCCTTCTTGGTGTTCTGCCGCATCTTGCCGGACACGAACGTCCGGCGTCCGGGCGTGCCGGCCTTCGGGCGCCGTACGCGCACCTCGGTGGCGTCCAGTCGCAGCTCAACGCCCTTCGCGTCGGCGTAGGCGAAGACGTCGGCCAGGGTGTGCAGGCGTAGACCCACCTCACCGGGAACGGCGAAGCCGCGCGCTGCGAGGAGCGGGCGGATCTCGTGGACGGCCCGGGTGATGGTGGACCGGTCGACGCTGTAGAAGACGGCGAGGGCAGCGTGCGGGAGCTGAAACCGCAGGATCGCCAAAGTGGCGATCACTCGATCGGTGAAGACCAGCCGATGGTCCGGTCCACCGCCCTCGGCCCGCAGGCGGTCGCGACCTCGGCGTTGACGCAGCCGGGAGTCCTGCTGGGCAGTCCACCCGGGCGCCAACTCTGCGATGAGCACGCCGAGTCGACGCCGCGAGAAGCCCGTGCAGATACGATGCGAGAGAGCCGTACGGGCCAGGTATTGCATCACGACAAGACCAACCCGAACGGCTCTCTTCACGTCACGGTCCAGCCGCCCCCACTCTCGCGCTTCACACCGTGAGGACTGCTGAACCTACCTGTCCCCCGGAGGACTCCGCCGTGCCCCGCTTCGAGCCATACGCGGAGACGCTGCTCGGCTTCCTGCTGTCGCGGCTCGACGAGGACGGGTTCGCCTCCCTCGTCGACCACGAGCCGAAGCGCATGCCGGCCTGGTATTTCGAGTCGGGCGGCGGGCGGGCGGAGTCGAGGATGGTGTTGTTCACGGGCTGCGTCACGTGCTCACGGATCGACCCGGGCTCGGAGTTCGCCAGTTACTTCCACATCAATGTGGAGCGGTGGCCCTGCCTGCATGTCCGGCGCCTGGCGCTGGTGTTCCGCGACGACCTGGACTATTGCCAGGAGTGGCGGCCGGAATGGGCCGTTCACGTGTCCGGGAGGCCGTTCTGCCAGGAGGACAGCGATCCGTGGCCGCCCGTGTGGCCTCCCGGCATGTGAGGGGCCCGTTTCTCGCGCGCGGCCGGGCAGCCACCTCGCCACTGACCCGTACGTGGTCCATGGCGTTGCCGCGCACCACGTCGTAAGGGCGTTGATCGCGCACACGCTGGGAATCGACTTGCCCGTCCGTGGAGTGTGGGAACTGCTGCGGCGTCATGGCTGGTCGTGCCAGCAGCCGGCGCGTCGGGCCGTCGAGCGTAACGAGGGGGCTGTCGCAGGCTGGATCAAGGAGACCTGGCCCTCGGCAAAGCAACGGCCGCGGCGCTCGGGGCCTGGCTCGTCTTCGAGGACGAGGCTGCTGTCTCGATGACGTCGCATCGCAGCCGCACCTGGGCGCCACGGGGCACACCCCGCAGGTCCGGTTCAACGGAGGCTCACGTGGTCGCATCACCATGGCCGCCCTGGCCTGCTACAAGACAGGCGAGCGCAGCCGGCTCATCTACCGCCCGCGCATCCAGGGCCATCACAAAGGCGACCACCGAGGCTTCACCTGGCAGGACTACCGCAACCTGATCGTGCGGGCCTACCACAAGCTCAACGGACCCGTCGTGGTGATCTGGGACAACCTCAATGTCCATCGCAGTGCGGCATTACGACAGTGGGCAGCCGGGCAGGACTGGCTCACCATCATCCAACTGCCCACCTATGCCCCCGACCTCAACCCAGTCGAGGGCATCTGGTCCCTGCTACGACGTGTCACCACGGCCAATGTCGTCTTCACCGACTGCGACGATCTCGTCCGTGCCGTCCGAAGCGGCATGCGCCGCATCCAACGCAGACCCCACCTCATCGACGGCTGCCTGACCGGCACCGGCCTACCACCCCTCCCGACATAACCCAAGCCCCACAACCTTCGGAAATGTCAGTAGGAACTATCCGATGCGGGTCACGTGAAGAGCCAGACAGCGGTCGCATCGTGCTGGCTGATGTGGGGCGGGATGGCAAATCGAAACCGACCCGACGTCATGCCACCTACGGGGTAGCTCACGTCGCCGTGGATAGCGTTCCTGGGTCCTCAGCGGGAGCCGGGACACCGACGACCCTGCTGGTAAGGCCCCTGCTCCCGCACGCCTTCCTGGAAGGAGAGCATCGTGCGCAGGGTTCTTCCCTTGGCTGTCAGTGCCGTCGTTCTCGCGCTCACGACCGTGTCCCCTGCCTCAGCCGCCGATCGGCAGGTACCCCCTGACAGCAGCAACGTGCAACTGCGAACCGATGGATTCCCCGAGGGGCAGTGCCTGGACAGCGATGGCTCCGGCAAGGTGTACAACAAGCCGTGCAGGCCCGACAACGAGTACCAGAAGTGGACTTGGTACTCACGTGGCGGGAACAACCTGATGCTCCGCAACGTCGCCGCCGGCAGGTGCCTGGACAGCAGCGCCGACGGCAGCACGTACACAAGCGAATGCGCGATCCAGAACCGCTACCAGCAGTGGACCTACCGGGAGGACAACGTCGGGAGGTATGAGTTCAAGGACATCGCCAGCGAGAGGTGCGTGCAGTACAACATCGACAACGATGTGTGGACTGACACGTGTTTCTCAAGGGGAAGCTGGTACATCGACGCCGTCTCGTAGAGCGAGCTCCGGGTAGGCCCTCGCCTGTATGGCTCGCCGGCCTTTTAGCCGCATTCGCTTGGCGTTCCCCTCCTCATCCTGCCTGGATGGGGAGGGGCGCTTCTTGCGTTTGAGCTAACGAACGGCGGCCTGCACGATGCGTGCCGGCCGCTTCAAGGGCAGTGCGTTATTGAGGCGCGTGCCAAGCCCCGCCGTACGAAAACCCGTCGCTGGCCCGGAACAACGAAGACCGGCAACGCCGTTGTCGCGCCAGGACCGCCTCCAGCGTTCCACTGAACGGACGCTCACTCGCAGGCCCTTCGCGATGACCGTAACTTCCGTGCGGACCGCGGCGCCCGGACATCGGCCCCAGGGCTTCGAACGATTCATCCGGGTTGAGTGTGGCGAATTCGGGGCTTGCGCCTGAGGCGACGTCCCGCCCAAGCGCCTCGGCTCAGAAGTGGCCGAGTTTCTCGGCGTTGGCGGCGTCGACGCTCAGGCCGTACATCATGTTGCTCATGAGGGTTGCCCTTTTGAGAGAGGCGGATTCAGATGGCGGTGCGGCCGCCGTCCACGGCGATGGTCGCGCCGGTGATGTAGCCGGCCTTCGGCGAGACGAGGAATGCAACGGCCTCGGCGATCTCGGCGGGCTCGGCGGCGCGCTTCATCGCGGTGGTCTCGGCGAGCGCGTCGAAGAGGTCGCGGGCCTCGGGCCGGGTGTAGACCGGGCCGGGGGCGACGGTGTTGAAGCGGACGCCCCGGCCGCTGTACTCGGCGGTCCAGGCTTGCGTCAGCGATGCCAGGGCGGCCTTGGTTGCGCCGTAGGCGGCGCCGGTGGCCAGGCCGAGGCTGCCGGCCATGCTGCCCATGTTGATCACTACGCCTGATCCCTTCGCCGCCATCGCCGGGGCGAACGCGGCGACGAGGAAGAACGCTGCGCGGACGTTGCTGGCGAACATCGCGTCGTACTCGGAGACCTTCATCTCCTCGGTCGGCGCCCAAATGGCTTGCCCGGCGTTGTTGACCAGGACGTCGACTTCGCCGATCTCGGCGGCGAGCCGGTCGATTCCGGCGGGGTCCTCAAGATCCGACTCGACGAACCGGGCCTCGCCGCCGGCCGCGGTTATCTCGTCGACGGTCTCGACGCCGCGCTGGGCGTTGCGGCCGGCCACGACGACAGACATTCCATCGGCGGCGAGCCGCTTGGCGACCGCCCGGCCGATGCCGGACGTGGCCCCGGTAACGAGGGCAGTAGTGGGGTGCAGGTCGAAGTTTTCGTGCTCCACAGACATGGGATGCACCTTCCAAATTTGTCATCCAGACCGGTCTGTCTGGAAACACCTCCAACCTAGACAGACCTGTCTGGATATGTCAACAGGAGGGTGCGACGATTCAAGACAGACAGACCTGTCTGCTACCATGCGGGTATGTCTGAGAAGGTGCTGTCACCGAAGGAACGCAGCGCGGCAGCGCGGGCGCGGCTGCTGGCCGCCGCCGGCGAGCTGTTCTACGCCGAGGGTGTCCAGTCGGTCGGGATCGACCGGGTCATCGAGCACGCCGGAGTCGCGAAAGCGACGCTGTACAGCGCATTCGGCAGCAAGGACGGCCTCGTCCGCGCCTACCTGCAGGCTCGGCACGCCGCGACCGCCGAGCGCATGGCACACGAACTCGAGACCCGTTACGACACCCCGAGGGAGCGCCTGGTCGGCGCGTTCGAGGTGCAGGGCCTGTCGTTCGTCGAGCCGGGATTCCGTGGCTGCGCGTTTATCAGCGCGAGTGCCGACGCTCTCCCCGGTGGTGTCGTCGAACAGACCGCGCAGGACTACCGCACCTGGCTGCACGAGCTGTTCTTCGGCCTCGCTCAGCAGGCAGGAGCCCAGGACGCGAAGTCACTCGCCCACCAACTGGTCCTGCTCTACGACGGCGCCGGGATCAGCGCCTGGCTGGACCGCGACCCCAGCGCCGAGACAGCGGCCCGCACCGTAGCCGCCGCCCTGGTCGATGTCGCCATCCCAAACTGAACCAGCCCTGGCCCTTCGCCGACCGGCACGGCAGTCGCCTTGCGGGTGCGGGTTCCGACGGCCAGGACACGTGCTGCCACCTCATCGGCGACGTAGGCCGACTTGCCGTCCGGGGTGACGGCGACGCCCACAGGGGAGCGCCCCGCGGCGAGGTTCCCCGTGACCTTGCGTGTACGGGTGTTGATGACCGACAGGCTGCCCGACCCGGAATTGGCCACGTAGGCTGTACTGCCGTCACGGCTGAAGGCCACGCTCACCGGGGACTTACCGACCGGGATGCGTGTGGCCACCCGGTTGGTTCCGGTGTCGATCACCGACACGGTGTTCGAGCCCCCGTTGGCGACATAGAGGGATCTGCCATCGGGGCTGAGGCCGACACCCGTGGGGCCCTTCCCCACCGGCACGGTCGTGGTGATCTTGTTGGTACGGGCGTCGAGCACCGACACCTGGGCCGAACCGTTGTTGGCGATGTATACGTGCCTGCCGCCCGGGGCAACCGCGACACCTTCGGGTGCCTTGCCGGCTTTCACGGTCGCGAGGACCTTGTAGCTGCGGGCGTCGATCACCGAGAGGGTGTTGTCCTGCTGGTTGGTGACATACACACGGCCGCCGGATCCGGAGCCGGGTCCCACCGGCGCGGGTGTCGCAGCGGCGGCATGCGTGTCGGCCGACCCGGCGCTCGTACATGAGGTCAGCAAGATCCCGACGACCGCCGCGAAGGCGGGCCGGAGCGTCCTGGGGGTCGTCGGCAGCCATTACTGGCCCTGGCCCGCAGGGCAGACAACATCTCGCCTCCTGTGTGCATCGCAAGGTTCGGTCCGAAACCGGGCGTCAGATCGTCGAAGGCCGCCCGGCGCAGGGGGCGGGATCCCGCTCCATGCGACGGCGTTGAGGTTGTCGGCGAGGAAGATGTCGGTTCCGCCGAGGGGCTTCTCCCGCGATTCGTCTGCACGTCCTCGGGAGTGCCGTACAGGGACATGTGACCGGTCACGAGGGTCTCGAAGTCGTACTCCAGCAGGTGATCCATGGCCTCGAAGTACGCGGGCCCTGCTACCCCGTGCTGCACCGTTCCAAAGGTGTCTGTCCACCACTACTCCCCCTGCGCACCACGCAGTGACCACCGGCTGCCTCGTCGGTGCCGCCGAGGTTCCTTCGGTCACCCAGCCTCGTGCGCTTGTGGAGACTGACCTGAGTCGGTCGGCAACCTCTGGTCGGGCCGCCTACGGCGCGGGGGGCCGCACCTGCTCGGCGCTTTCCTGCGGGTCCACCATGCGCATGACCTCGCCGGGCTCGCCCGAGGTGTGTTCCTCGATGGTGTAGAAACGCACCTCGTGACCGTCGGGGTCATGCAGCTGCGGCAGCACCCATCCGCGCAGGCCGCGCCAGACGCCGCCGTGCGGCTGGTCAAGGGCTTCCAGGCGAGCGGCGAGCGCCTCGATCGCGGCGCTGTCGGGCACCGCGATCGCGAAGTAGTCGAAGCCGGCGGCGGCCTCGGCCCGGTCCGGGGCGAGTCGCAGCGCCAGGTCCGGTCCGCCGGCCGGGTGGCTCAGCACAATCTCTATCAACGCCCCCTGCTCGACGAACTCGGCTGCCCGCCGGTAGCCGAGCGTGCGCCCGTACCACGTCTCGGAGCGGGCGAGATCGCGTACCGGCAGCTTCAGGTGGTGGACGCCGACGAGGCTCGGGATGTCAGCTTCCACGTTCATGGCTCACCTCAGAGCGCGTTTGGCTCGGCACTCAGAGGCCGAGGCTGATCCGTGACCAGTTTGCCCTTCTCGCCCAGCTGCCGCACCCGCTGGCAGCCTGCCCCGGTGGTTGAGGGTGACGACGGGTGCGTTCACCGGCGTCCCGACCGGGCCCTCCGCGCGGCCCGGCAGCGACGGAGGGGCGGTGGGACACTCGTCGACCGTCTCGGCCGGGCTGGGCGGGCTCAGGTCAGGCGGGGGGCGACCTTCTTGACCTTGTTCGTCCGGACGTTGATGAGGGTCGGGCGGTCCCGGTCGTTGACTCCGGCGCGGAGCATCTCGGCGACCTGGTCGGTGTCGTTGGCTTCGTGCGCGTCGATGCCGTAACTCGCGGCAGTGGCCGAGATGTTCAGCTCGGGCAGGTCGAGTCCGGGGATGCCGAGGGCGCTCTCGATGTCGGCGAACTGCTTGAGGACGCCGTATTCGTCGTTGGAGGAGACGACGATCGTCAGTGGGATCTTGTAGTGGGCGGCGGTCCACAGGGACGTGATCGCGTAGTGCATCGACCCGTCGCCCATGAGGGCGATCACCGGGCGGTCCGGGGCGCCGAGTTGGGCGCCGACAGCGGCGGGCAGCCCGAATCCGAGGCCCGCGCCGACAGCGGACATGTGGGAGAGGGCGGCGCCGGGCCGTACGTATTCCGTGATCGGGACCTCGTTGGAACCAGCCTCGCTCACGAACAGGGCGTCCGCCGGGGCGGCGTGGCCGACGGCCGTCCACAGGTCCGCGGCCTGCATCGGGGCTTCAGCCCGTTCCGGGCGCGGTACGTCGGGCCGGGCCTGGGGGGCCGTGCGCGAGGATTCGGAAGTTTCGCCCAGCAGAGCTTCCACCGCGGCTCGGACGTCCGCCACGTAGGCGTCGCCGACGGGTGCGCGGGCGGCTTCATCCGGGTCGCTGGTGATGTGGATGAGCGAGGTGCCCTCGGGCAGATACGGGCCGGGGATGTAGGGGTAGTAGCGGAAGGCCGGGCCGCCCAGGACCACGACGAGGTCGTGACCCTTCAGCTCTTCGGAGATCCAGCCGGCGCCGGGCGGGAGCAGGCCCTGGTACAGAGGGTGGTTCTCCGGGAACCCGGACAGCCCCGGGAGCGGCGAAGTCCACACGGCGGCTTTGCTGCGTTCGGCCAGCTTCACGACGAGGTCCCAGGCTCCGGCGTGCTCCAGGTCGCCGTGGACGACGAAGGCGGGCGACTTCGCGGCGGAGAGCCGGCCGGCGATCTTCTTCGCCAGGTCCTTGCGGAACCCTCCGGCGTGGGTGACCTCGCGGTCCCGGATCGCCTCGATCTCCGCGGTCTGGGCGTCGTTGAGTTCGTAGGCCATGTCGTCCATCGGCAGGGAGACGAAGACCGGCCCGGTGGGCGGGGACGTCGCGATGTGGAGGGCGCGGGCGAGGACCGCGGGTACCTCGCTCGCGATGGCCGGCTCGGCGGACCATTTGACGAACGGACGCGGGACCAGGACGGCGTCCTCGTTGGTCAGGAGGGTCTTCTGATTCTGCATGGCACGACGCTGATTGCCCGCGGTGACGATGAGCGGCGTCTTGTTCAGGTAGGCGTTGTACAGGGCGCCGATGGCGTTGCCGAGGCCGGGCGCGGTGTGCAGGTTGACCAGAGCGGGACGTCCGGTGACCTGCGCGAAGCCGTCGGCCATGCCGACCGGCACCATTTCTTGCAGACCCAGGAGATAGCGGAAGTCGCTGGGGAATTCGTCCAGCAGGGTCAGTTCGGTGGAGCCGGGATTGCCGAACCATGTGTTCAGCCCGTGCTGCCTGAGCAGATCGATGGTGGCTTGACGGACAGTCGGCACAGCATGTCCCTTCGTCGCGCACTTGCGTCGTCGTTCCATTGACCGGTCGGCGATACCCCTGGTAGTCCGAACCGGCTGTCGGTCCGAATGCAGAGTCGGTAGTCGGCATTGACGCCGACCGCCAGGCATTATTCGCGAGTTTAGCAACGCAAGAGAGAAATACGGCGTTGTCGCTTGTGTGCTATCCGGTATTTGCGGGTGGGCGGAAAGGGGGTGGCGTGGTGGGTGGGTTGGTGGGTGGCGTGGTGGAATCGCCCAGGCCCGAGCGATTCCACCAATATCCTCGTCCAGGCATAAACGTTCACGTCCCGCCGTGTCCGGTTCCCCCGTCGCCGGTTGCGCTGCTCGCAGGCGTCGCGGGCCACCAGCACTCCCCATGGTCGATCTGGCCCTGAGCAGGGAGATCCTGGCTCCGCCAGCGGCCGTTTGGTGGCGTGTGCGGGGAGCGCCGCTCCGTCTGCCATCGCCGCAGGCAGAACCGAGCAGACGTGGTGCCCGGCATCCGGGTCGTTCGTACCGTGGCGCGCTCCACCTGGACGTCAGGGACCATGCCCGCTCCACGGTGTGTGGGTCGACGGCACACGGGAGGGCTGGGGAGGGGGCGGGTGCCATGGCGCGACGGTCGCGTACCGAACATCCTTGTGCGACGGCCGTCAGCGGCGGGCAGCGGCTTCAATGTCCGTGATCAGCTGGTGCATGCGCAGTGCGTGAGCGAAGTCCGGAACCTCATGGGTGCCCTTGGTCAGGTCCTCGGCGAGAGCCGCGTACACGGCAGCGACGTTGCGGGCGGGCCCGGCCGGGACGGCGGCCAGATCGGTGGTCTGCCGGGCGGGCACTGCCAGTGGGCCGACCTGTGTCGCGGTCCCGTGGCCCCCACCGAGGGTCAGCTCAGTGCTCTGGATGTTGCCGTCGGCGGACGGACTGGTCAGCAGGAGATCGCCGGAGGTGCCGTTGATCTCCCAGCGCAGGCCCCCCGCGCGGGAGCGGCCGCCGCGGTAAAATACCGACGCGACGGCACCCGATTGCAATGCTGCGGATACCGCGACCTGGTCGGGTGCGGTCACCGGCACGGTCGTGTTCTCCTCAGCGATCAGGACCTCTCGGCGTCCGACCGCGAGTGTGGCGGTGACGCGGTCGATGTCGCCCAGGACGTAGGTGAGCGCGTCCAGAGCGTGCGCGGTGGATACCGACAGTGTGGTGACGCCGTTGGTGACGTCGAACAGATAGGCGTGCCGGCGATCGGTCACCGCGTCCCAGCCGCCCGCGGACCCGCTTAGGGTGGTCGCCAGCACCCGGCCGAGGTAGCCCTCGGCGACCAGCTCATGCAGGTGCCGCACAGCCGGGGCGAATCTGGCCTGCAATCCGATGACGGTCCGCACGCCGGCTGCGTCGGCCAGCTCAGCCAGGTGCGTGGCCTCCTCGACGTTCACACCGAGCGGCCATTCGCTGTAGACCATCTTCCCGGCGGCGAGCGCCTGCTCCACGAGGTCATGGTGCTGAGGCACCTTCACCACCACCACCACGAGATCGACTCCGGGGTGGTCGATCAAGGCCCGGGGGTCGTCGAACGCGTCGACGCCGAACGCCGCCGCGGCGGCGTCCGCCGAGGCACGCCGGCTGGTGGCCACAGCGCGCAACCGGTAGTCGGGCACGGCCCGCAACGCAGGAATGTGCGCGTTCACCGCCCAGCTCGCCTTGCTCGGACTGGCGCCGATGATCCCCACTCCGATCTCTTTCACGTCCACTCCCTTACTGGTATCCCATGCGCAGCCTGGTATTTGATGTATACCAGCACTACGATCATTGGACCGGTCGGCGAATCCGGCAAGAAGGCAGTTCGAAGTGCCCTGGTATCACCCGAGGAACCGGTGAGAGCAACCATGGACGAGTCCGGGAACTGGCACACGGCCGCAGAGCGGGCGGCCTTCGTGCGCGACATCCTCGACCGCATCGGCGACAAGTGGTCCGTCATCGTCATCTGCCGCCTCGGGAAGGGTCCCCATCGATTCAACGAGTTGCGCCGGGCCAGCGACGGAATCACCCAGCGCATGCTCAGTTCCACCCTGCGCGCCCTGGAACGCGACGGCATCGTCACCCGTACGGTCCACCCCACCGTGCCGCCCCGCGTCGAATACGCCCTCACCGAGACCGGCCACACCCTGCTCGACGTCGTGAAAGCCCTCGCCCACTGGACCGACCAGCACGTGGACGTGATCCGTGCCGCCCGCGCGGACTACGACCAACGGACGCACACCACCGACTGACGTAGGCACGATCGGGCTCGTGCCCCCAGCGTGCCCGATCAAGCGGCGACGGACGAACACAGGGGCATGCCGGCGAGCGTCGCGGGAACGCGCAGGTCAACGTCTCGCCAGGTCAGCACCCATCCACCTACGCGATCTCCCAAACTGGTGCAGCAGGTCGTGGACTCCTCGAGGCCAATCCGTCGACGAAGCCGCCTGGACGAGAACGGCGTTCCTTGCTTCCGGGTTGGTTCTCGCGATGTGCTCACCCCTTCTTTCGGTTCTTGGTCATGCGACCGGGGTTTGCGTAACTGTTCGGAAGCGACGGCCCATCAAGGAAAATGCCGTGACCGGCGCCTGGGGGAAGGCGCGCATGGGCCCGAGCGGGATAGACCTTCATGAAGATCGCGGGGCCGACTAGACCGGCGACATGGGCAGTCACGGGAATTGCCAAGTTCACACAGCGGCACGGTCTCTGCGACGGAAAGCCAGTCAAGCCAGTGCTTGGAAGGTCGCCGGAGTACACAGCTCACGACATAGGTTGGGAAACCCGTGGACTCCGGAATTCACTCCCGTGGCCCACATTTATGGCTCTGTTGGAGCGCGCGGCCGCGCCTGCCGGTGCGGATGGGTGAACACTGAGTTTCCGTAAGTCTCACGAAGAAGGCGAGATGGACATGGCGGCATTTCCGGTTCGCGGCTCACGTCGCCGAATACGTCGCACACACGTCATCGCGGCCGGATGCGCCATGGCCCTGTGCACGACCGTGGCAGCCCCCGCCGCGGCGGACGGCGGCACGACCACGACTACGACCAAACCCACCATCGTGCTGGTGCACGGGGCGTTCGCGGACGCCTCCAGCTGGAACGGGGTCGTCGAGCGGCTCCAACGCCGTGGCTACACCGTCATCGCCCCCGCCAACCCGCTGCGCGGGCTGTACAGCGACTCCACCTACATCGCCTCCGTACTGGACAGCATCAAGGGCCCGGTCGTGCTGGTAGGGCACTCCTACGGCGGCTCCCTGATCAGCTCGGCCGCCGCGGGCAACCCCCAAGTGAAGTCCCTGGTGTACGTATCGGCACTGATGCCCGACGTGGGCGAGAACGGCATGTCCCTGGCCGCCAGGTTCCCCAGCGAACTCGACACCGCCACGAAGTCCGTCCCCTACCGCGCCGGCGACGGCCTCAACGGGACCGACCTCTACCTCAAGCCCGACCGGCTCCACCAGGTCTTCGCCGCCGACCTGCCGGAGAGCACCACGAGGGTCATGGCGGTGACCCAACGGCCCGCGGCGACGACCGCCTTCTCGGAGAAGGCCAAGGTCGCCGCCTGGAAACACATCCCCTCGTGGTTCCTCGTCGCGAAACAGGACAAGACCATCAACCCCGACCAGGAACGCTTCGAGGCGAAGCGCGCGGGTTCACACACGGTGGAGATCGACTCCTCCCATGTGGCCATGATCTCCCACCCCGAAGCGGTCACCGACCTCGTCCTCCAAGCCGCCACAGCGGCCGATTCCGCCCGGCCCGGACTGGCCGCCACAGGGTCCACCCACGACGCCCAGGCCAAGACCACACTCACCGGCATCGCCGCCGCCTCACTGATCGCCGGCGCCGGAACCGTCCTCCTGGGCCGCCGGCTGAGGCGCCCCGCACCCTGACGGCGCTCCAGGGCGGCGTCCCCTCCGGCGCCACCTGCGACGTAAGAGGCGTACGGCCGGCTTCACGACCCACACTTCGCGTGGCGCGAACTGGTGGAGCGCTACATCGCCGGCCTCCCTGGGCCATGTGCATCCGCAGGTGTTCATGGAGAACCTTCTGGGCTCCAACACGCATGCGGGTGAGGATTACTACCTGTCCGCCGATCTCCTCAACGGCGCCGAGGTGGCCGCCCATAGCGGTCGTGGCCGATGCGCCCTGGCGCCCGTCAGCCGACGAACGTCTCACGGTAGACACTAGGCGGGACTCCGACGTGCGCCTTGAACAGGTTCCGGAAGTTGGCCGGGGTGCCCAGGCCGCAGTGGCGCGCGACGGCTTCGACCGTGAGGTCGCCGGATTCGAGGAGTTCGCGTGCGCGGGCAAGCCGGGCATCGAGCAGCCACCGCATGGGCGGCAGGCCGGTGTCGGTGTGGAAGCGGCGGATCAGGGTCCGGCGGGACATGCCGGCCCGGCGTGCCAACTGGTCGACGGTAAGCGGCTGGTGCAGGTTGCGCAGGGCCCAGTCGTACAGCGCAGGGGTGTCGGACGGCTCGGGTCGCACCGGCAGGTCGATGAACGGGGCCTGGCCGCCGTTGCGGTGCGGGGCGGCCACCAGCAGGCGGGCCCGCTGGTTCGCCAGGCGGGGGCCGTGGTCGCGGCGGATGAGGTGGAGGCACAGGTCCAGGCCGGAGGACACGCCGCCTGAAGTGAGCACCTGGCCCTCATCGATGTACAGATCCTCTGGCACGACCATCACCCGGGGGTACCGCCGGGCCAGCGCCTGCGCGTACAGCCAGTGCGTCGTGGCCCGGCGGCCGTCGAGCAGACCGGCGGCGGCGAGGGCGAACGCGCCGGTGCAGATGGACGCCATGCGGGTGCCGCGGGCAGCCGCCCCCGCCAGTGCGGCGGTCACCTCGGCCCCAGGCACGTCCGGCTCCAGGTAGCCCGGGACGATCACGGTGTCGGCGGATGCCAAGCAGTCCAGACCGCGCGCGACGGACAGCGGAGGGCCGCCGTGCATCGGGACGGGGCCGGGCTGTTCGGCGCAGACCGTGAGCGTGTACGGGCCGTCCCGCCAGCTCCCGAAGACCTGCATCGGAATCCCGATGTCCAGCGCGAGGACGTTCTCGAGAGCCACCACGACCACGTGGTGTGCCCCGCCTGATACCCGACCCGTCATGGCACGATTCTATCGCCTCATGACATGAGTGCCACTCACGGTTGGGTCCGATACGCGCCTACGGTCGCCTCATGGACACTGAAGCCTGCCTCCTGCCGGCACTCCCGGACACTCCCGTCGCCCGCGCCGCCGTCGAGCTCGTTCGCTCGCGCGAGAGCGCGCCCGTCGCCAACCACAGCTTCCGCAGCTACGTGTTCGCCGCGCTGCTGGCCGAACACGAAGGGCTGAAGCCCGGCATCGACTTCGACGCCGAACTGCTCTTCCACGCCTGCGTCCTGCACGACCTCGGGGCCTCGCCGTCGGCCCCGGGCCAGGCGCGCTTCGAGGTCGAAGGCGCCGACATGGCCGCACGGTTCCTGACCGAGCACGGCTATGGCGCCGATAAGACCGACCCGGTGTGGGAGGCAATCGCCCTGCACACCGCGGACGGCATCGCCGAACGCCGTGGCGTGCTGGCCTACCTCACCCGCCGGGGCATCGGAGTCGACATCGGCTTCGGAACCGAGTACGTCACCGACGCCCAGGGCGACATGCTCCACAGCCGCTACCCGCGACTGGACATGGCCACCGTGCTGGTCGACGACGTCGTGCGGCAGGCCGCCCGCTCCCCGCAAGCCGGCGCCCACTACACCGTCCCAGGCGAACTCCTCCGCGAACGAGGCGAACCCGGCGCGGTGACCGCCCTCGAACTCGCGGCGCGGGCTTCCCGCTGGGGCTCCTGACGCCGACACCGCGTGGCCGGGTCCGGGCACCCTGAGGGGCTGCTGCCCCTCAAGTCTGCGGCCTACCGGTCGAGATCCTGGGCCGGCTCCGCTCCGACCGCGTGATGCTCAAGCCCGTTCCGGAGCCGTGGATTTGCCCCCGCAGGGCGGACACCCACCCAAGCACGGCGGCGAGTTCGTCTTCGGCCGCCCCGAGATCCGGGGCGACCCGGACGCGGTCACCGTCACGAACACCGACCGCTACGAGACCGCGATGGCGCAGGCATGGGCCGACCGCATCCCCGGCTGACCCGCCGGGCCGCGTAGGGCGATCACCAGGGCCCGTTGCCCATCATCGAGGGCACCGTAATCCGGTTGACGGTCGAGAAGCTGTCCAGCGGCGCCGGGGCCGAGGACGTTGATCGGTGCTGGCAGGCGTTCCTCCGCCGCTTCAACATGGAGCACACCTTCCGGCTCCTCAAGCAGACTCTCGGCTGGATTCGCCCGAAGCTCCGGGACTCGGCGTCGGCTGACCGCTGGATCTCCGACTACCACCAGCAGCTGGCCATGTCGACGGCGATGCCACGATCTGATGGACCATCAGAAGAGTCAGCAAGAACCCTGCCAGAGCAGGTTGCACTGTCTGCGCGTCGTCGGCGGCATTCGTGGCGGCGTCGGCCGCTGCGGTGGACTCCTTGGCGGCGTCCACCGCATGGCCTGCCTCGTCCGCGGCCTTGTCCGCCGCCTTGGCTGCGGCCTCGGCATGCGCGGCGGCATCATTGGCGGCGTTGCGCGACTGCCTTGCTGCGGCGGCGGCCTGACGGGCATTGGACTGCGCTGCCTCGGCTGCACGCGTCGCCTGCCCGGCCAGCTGCCGAGCCCGGGCCGCCGCAGCCTCTGCCTCGTCAGACTTCGCACCGGCCTCACCGGCCCAGCGACCCGCCTCGGCAGCAGCCGTCGCAGCCGCAGCCGCATTGGCACCCGCACTGGCCGCGGCCCCGGCTGCCTTCTCCGCCTTGGCCGGCTCCTCCTTTGCCTCGCCTGTCAGCTCCTTCGCCTCCTTCTGCGCCCGGTCGGCGAGCGCGGCCAACTGCGTGACGGTAAGGGCCTCCTGATCCCGCGCGGCAGCGACCTGCCATCCCTCGTCCAGGAACTCCCGCACGTCCTCGGGAGACCCATCCAAAGCCTGTTGCGCGACCTTCTTCACATTCGGGCCACCCGCAGCCATCAACTGGGCGACCTGGACACGGTTGTCCTCCTCGCGTGCCCGGAACTGCCCCGCCTCGATGAACCGGCGCCAATCGTCGGCGGAGCCGTTCAACGCCCGCGGCACCCTCTTCAGCGCCCAGAAAGCGCTGCCCTTGATGGACGACGGCGGATCGATCATCCTCGTCGCATCGATTGCCGCCTACACCGGCCTCGACGGGTATAGCACCTACAGCGCCACCAAAGCCGCCGTTCGCTCCTACGCCCGCACCTGGACCAAAGAGCTCAAGGACCACGGTATCCGGGTCAACGCCCTCAGCCCCGGCCCGATCGACACCCCGATCATGGACAGCCAAGCAGACTGGAAGGAAGGCGCGGACGCCATCAGGGCAGCCTTCGCATCCGTCATCCCCCTCGGACGTATGGGACGCCCGGAGGAAGTCGCCGCGGCCGCCCTCTTCCTCGCCTCCGATGAGAGCAGTTTCTGTGCAGGCATGGACTTGAGCGTCGACGGCGGCATGGCTCAAGTCTGAGGCTGGAGTCCCTCGGACCGGGAATCTTGGCTCCTCCATGACTTCAATGGGATCGCCCCGGAACGGCGGTCCGGTCGGTGGGTGTGAGCGCTTCAAGGGCTTCGATCTACGGAGGGCCGCCGTGCGCGCCGCGCGCCAGGAGTGCGACGCGTCGGTACCTGTACGTCGCGGGCGATGGCGATGAATCGTTCGAGTTCGCCGGGGATATCGGGGCCGGTGGGCTGGTAGACGATTTCGGTGATGCCGTCTCGGGCGTAGGCGCTGAGCGTGTTACGGATGTGGTCGGGGGTTCCGGTGACGGTGGTGGAGGTGATCGCCTGCCAGCTTCCTGCGTTCCAGGCAGCGGTATCGGCCGCACTGAGGTCGGTGAGGTGCTGGTCATGTACGGCGAGGTGGCGTTCGGTGCGGGGGTGGGCGGTGATGGCATCGAGCCAGGCTTGGCCGCCGGGCAGGGTGGTGGGGTCGCCGCCGAACTCGTAGGCGGCGTGGTGGGCCAGAGCGTTGCCGGGTCCGGCAGCCGCGCGTACCCGCGGGGAGTCGAGCGGTTCCTCCTCGCTCAGGACGGTGCCGTGGATGCCCAGAGCGGCCCAGGTGAATTCGTGGGCGTGGGCGGTTTCGCCGTTGACGCTGAACAGGCCGTCAGCGATTTTGCGGGTAACAGCGAGACCCTTGGGGCCGAGCGCGGATACCAGCACCGGAATGTCGATGGGGCGCTGCGGTGCGTTCGTGCCGGGATGCATCATGCGCATGGGGGCGCCGTCCCATTCCACGGTGTCACCGCGCAGCAGAGCGCGTACCGTGCGGACGTAGGTGCTGAGGTAGGACCAGGTGGCCGGGGGTGCGCCGAGGGCGCGCGTGCCGTTGAAGCCGGTGCCGAAGGCAAGGGCCACTCGGCCGGGTGCGAGGGCGGCGAGGGTAGCGGCGCCGGAGGCGTTGACCATCGGATGGCGCAGGGTCGGGACGAGGACTCCGGGGGCGAGGCCGATGCGGTGGGTGCGTTCGGCGGCCAGTGCAAGCATCGCCCAGATGTCGGGGCTTTGGGCGGGGGTGTCGTGGAGCCAGGCGCGGTGGTAGCCCAACTGCTCGGCGGCGGCGATGTGTTCGGGTGAGCGCAGGGATGTGGCGAACTGGCAGGACACGTCCATCGGTCAGGCTCCTTGGACAGGTAGGAAAATTCCCACCCCCCAGGCTCATGCCTGGGGCTCTGAGCTGGGTGGGTGATCAAGCGGCGCGTGCAGAATCAGCGGGTGGTGACCACCATTCGGAAGCGCGCTGCGCCGGAGAGCATTTTTCGGTATGCCTCGTCGGTCTGGTCCAGGGGCACGATCTCGGTCATCGGGCGGATCCCGTGCAGGGCGCTGAACGCCATGGTGTCCTGGGTGTCCTGCGCGGTGCCGCCGGGGTGGCCGCGGAGGATCTTGCCGGCCATGAGCAGCTGGTTCGGGCTGATTCCCAGCGGTTTCGGGTCTGCGCCGATGACCACCAGCTCGCCGCGGGGGCGTAGCCCGTCCACGGTCGCGGTGATGGCGTCGGAGTTGGCGGCGGTGGCCAGGACGACTTTGGCGCCGCCGAGGGACTGCAGCGCGTCCGCGACCGGGGTGTCGGCCGTGCTGTCGAGGTAATGGTGGGCGCCGAGTTGTCTGGCGAAGTCGGCCTTGGCGGCTCCGCGGGCGATGGCCACGGTCTCGAAGCCCATCGCGGCCGCGTACTGCACCCCAAGGTGCCCGAGCCCGCCGATGCCGAGGACGGCCACCAGGTCACCCGGCCGTGCGGAGCTGCGCCGCAGCCCGTTATAGGTGGTCACCCCCGCGCAGGCCAGGGGTGCTGCATCGGCCGCCGCCAGCGCGTCAGGGATGCGGGCCAGAGCGTCGGTCGGCGCAATCACCACGTCGGCGTAGCCCCCGTCGTAGGACCATCCGGGGATCTTCAGGTTCTCGCACACGACGAAGTCGCCCTGTCGGCAGGGCGTGCAGTGGCCACAGGCGCCGCCGAACCAGCCGACCGCGACCCGGTCGCCCACCTGCCAGCCGCTGTCTTGCGTGCCCTCGCCGAGCGCCTCGATGCGCCCGGCGATCTCATGCCCAGGGACCAGTGGAAACGTCACGCCGGGAAACTCGGCGTTCACGAAAACACTGTCGCTGTGGCAGATTCCGCAGGCGTCCACGGCAACCCGTACATGCCCGGGGCCCGGCTGCGGCACCTTACGCTCGACGATCTCAAACGGACCGCCGGAGGCGGCAACCTGCGCGACTCGATAGGTACTCATCTGGATCCCTGCCTTGGGGAGTGGGTCTGTTCTGGAAGTCTGTGTCCGCAGGTGGTCAAGACGGGCCGGCGAACTGAGGGACACTTTCGAATACGCGCTTGCGGTATTAGATTTGCGCTCTGCCGCCATCAACGAAAAGTTCGATTCCGGTGACGAAGCTGGAGTCATCTGAGGCCAGGAAAAGCGCCGCCTTGGCAACTTCGCCGGGCTCCCCCATGCGGCCCATCGGAATGGTGGATGCAATCTTCGCGATGGCGTCTTGAGGCTGCGTCGCCACAAGTGGCGTTTCGATCGGGCCAGGGCTGAGGACGTTGGACCGGATGCGGCGATCTTGCAGCTCTACCGTCCATCCCCGAACGAAGTTTCGGATGGCGGCCTTGCTCGCACCGTAGACCGAGAACGCTGAGGTTCCCTTGACGCTCGCAACGGAGCCCGTGAGAATGATGGAGGCGCCGTCATTCAATAGCGGTAGGGCCTTTTGTACCGTAAAGAGCGCCCCCTTCACGTTGATGTTGAAAATTTTGTCGAAATGCTCTTCCGTGACGTTTTCCAGCGAAGCGAACTCTCCTAGGCCGGCGTTGGCGAAAACGATATCGATTCGCCCCTTCGCCTTGACGGTCTCGTAGAGCCGGTCAAGGTCGGCCAGTTCGGCGACGTCTCCCTGAACGCCGGATACGTTGCTGCCGATTGCCTTCACGGCTTCGTCGAGTTCTTTTCGGCGGCGGCCCGTGATGAAGACATAGGCGCCCTCTTCGGCGAAGAGCTTTGCTGTGGCCAGCCCGATCCCCGTGGTGCCACCGGTGATAACCGCTACTTTTCCCTGCAGCTTGCCCATAGTCACTACTCCCGATAGCGGTAATACGGTTGATCGGACGGCCCGGGTTCCTGGATGCCGCAATCATCTCAATTTGGAAGGATCAGGTCGAGCCGAATTGCCCACACCCAATGGTGAATTAAATCGCCGAGCGGCGACCCTGTGCCTAAATCCTGGAACCCGCGAACTCCAGCCGGCCGGTGGCTGGTGTCAGCCAGGGGCGCCCAAGGAAATGGCCGAAGTGCTGGCCGTCAGGCTTCGTCCATGCGGCGGTGCCGGTCAGCTGCCTGGCGGGAACTGGTCGCCGAACATCGGCAGGCCGCTGGCGGACTCGGCGCGGGTCGCCTCATCCTGCAGGACGTCCCAGTGCTCGGCGAGTTTGCCGTTCTCGATGCGCACGACGTCGGCCGCCACCGAGGCGACGGGGCTGCCGGTACCGCTGAAGCGGCCGTAGAGCATGACGTAGTCGCCTTCGGCGAGCACGAGCTGGTGCTCGTAGCGCAGGGTGTCCGGCAGCGAGCGAACCAGGTCGAAAAGACCCGCGCGTCCTGGTGCGATGTGCGCGCTGTGCTGGATGTAGCGATCGGACCAGAAATCTTCGGCAGCGACGTAGTCACGCTTGTTGAACAGCGTGTCGAACGCTTCCAGCACCAGCGCCTTGTTCTGTTCGGGAGTAGTCATGTGGTCCTCCACGAGGTAGCCCCTACATCCCCCCATCACCATGTCGATTGGCTGGCACCCACCATGCCGCAAAGCGCACGCGGCTGATCCACGCCTCGCCGACTCCTACTCGGAGTCGAGGAAGAGTTGGCGTGCTCGACGAACAGCTCGGGGTACTGGTGACGAGCGCCGCGGTGGGAACCGGGTCAGAGGATGAGCTGTGCCTTGGGGCGTGCTGCTGCAGCAGAGACGAATTGGCTGTGGGGCTGATGTCGTTTTGCCGTTGACGACAAGAGTGGGCTGCTCGAAGTCCGCCAGGTTGTAGCCGTCTGCCCAGACGGGAACCACTGGCGAGCCGCCGACCATGACGCGATGTCCCAGGTTTCCTGGCTTCCGGCACACCCCACGCCGAACAATTTGAGGCGATTAACTCGCATATAACCGGAGAAGAGAGCAAAATGCTGCTTCCAGCACTTACATAAGTAATTGGACAGTCCCTCCAGGAGCGACGCGATGCCTCAAAATGATCCGGCCCCTGAGACGGCCGTGATGCTGCAGGTCAACGGCAACGAGGTCGAGGTGAGGTGTGATGTGCGCGCGACACTCCTCGACCTGCTGCGCGAGCGGCTCCGTCTGACCGGCACAAAGAAGGGATGCAACCGCGGCGAGTGTGGCGCCTGCACCGTGCACCTCGACGGCCGCAGAGTCAATGCCTGCCTGGTCCTGGCGGCCAGCGCAGACGGAGCCGAGGTGACCACGGTGGAAGGACTGGCCCGCGGTGAACAACTGCACCCGGTGCAGGCGGCGTTCATCGAGGCGGACGCGTTCCAGTGCGGGTTCTGCACTCCCGGACAGATCATGTCGGCCGTCGCCTGCATCCTGGAAGGGCACACCGGATCGAACGAGGAGATCCGCGAGTGGATGAGCGGGAACATCTGCCGCTGCTCGGCGTACCCCCAGATCGCTGCGGCGGTTGCCTCGGCGGCCCGAGACGAGGTGTGACATGCGGCCGTTCACCTACGTCAAGGCACAGACGATCGCAGGAGCGCTGGAGAAGGCACAGGCCCGGGACACCGTGTTCCTCGCCGGCGGCACAGAATTGCTCAACTGGGCCAGGATCGGCATCGAATCTCCGGAGCACCTGGTCGACATCGGCCGCCTGCCGAGCCTGGACGGCATCGAAGCCGGCGACAACGGCGTACGCATCGGTGCACTGGGCCGTTTGAACGACGTGGCGCAGGACCCTCGTGTCGCTTCCTCCTATCCCGTCCTCTCCCAGGCCATCCTCAAGGCTGCTTCGCCACAGATCCGCAACGTGGCAACGATGGGCGGGAACCTCGTGCAGCGCACCCGCTGCCCTTACTTCCGGTCCGCGGAGCCGGTGCCCTGCAACAAGCGCGCTCCCGGGTCGGGGTGCGCTGCTCTGCACGGCGCCAACGAACGGCTGGCGATCTTCGGATGGACCGAGGAGTGCGTGGCGACGCAGCCCTCCGATCCCGTCGTCGCCCTGGCGTGCCTGGATGCCCAGATTGTCACCGAGCACCCCGACGGCGGACGAACGATCCCCGCCACACAGTTCCACACGTTGCCCGCCGAAGCCCCCTCCGCACACAACGTGCTGCGTTCCGGCGAGTTGATCACCGCGGTCGATCTCGGAGCGCCTGCCCCCAGGTCCGCGTACGTCAAGGTGCGTGAACGCCAGAGCTACGAGTTCGCTCTCGTTTCGGCCGCCGCAGCGGTCGAGGTCGAAGAAGGCGTGATCTCCCGCGCGCGTCTCGCCCTGGGATCGGTCGCCATGCGCCCGTGGCGTCTCTACGACAGCGAACGTGCCCTGGTCGGTCTGCGCCCCGGAAGCCCGGAAGTGCTGCACGCCGTCACTGTGGGGTTTCGCGACAGCCGCCCGCTCTCGTCGAACGCGTACAAGATCCCACTTGCGCGCAACACGGCCATGCGCGCCCTCGAATTGGCCCTGGAGGCGTGATGACCACCACCCGAGACGTCACCAGGCAGGACGGTCCCAAGAAGGTGACCGGAGCTGCCTCCTACACGGCCGACTACAACGCGTCCCGGCAGCTCTACGCCGTCCTGGTGGGGGCAGCTGTCCCCAACGGTCGTGTCACTGGATTCGACCTCGTTGACGCCCTGGCAGCACCTGGAGTGGTCCGTGTCTTGACGGCCGGTGACCTGCCTGCAGTGCATGACGACTTCACGGCCCTGCCCAGTCCCCCTCTGGCGACTCGCTTCCTGCCCATGCAGTCGGACATCGTCCACTACGCCGGACAACCTGTGGCCATGGTCCTGGCCGAGACACTCGAAGCGGCAGAGGGGGCCGCCGCCAACGTCGGTGTCTCCTATGAGCGAGAGCCGTTCGTGAACCCGGACACCGCCGTATCGGTTCCCCCATCGCCGGACAGTGGCTATGGCATGCTCGCCGAACTGGAATTCCGCAAGGGAGACGTACCCGAGGCCCTGTCCGGAGCCCCCGTGCGGGTTGACAGCACCTACACCCAGCCGTCGCGGCACGGCAATCCCATGGAGCCCAGCTCCATCGTCGCCGAGTGGGACGACGGAGTGCTGACCGTCCACGACTCGGCCCAGCACGTGTACGCCGTACAAGACACGCTGGCCGGCGCGTTCGGGCTGCCCTCGGACAAGGTCCGGGTCATCGCTACCCACACGGGCGGCGGATTCGGCACCAAGGCATTCGTCTGGCCACACGAGATCCTCGGCCCCATGGCGGCGAAGGCCGTCGGGCGACCGGTAAAGCTGGTCCTCAGCCGGGCCGACATGTACAGCATTGTCGGCTACCAGCCGCTGATGGAGCACCGTCTGTCCCTCGGGGCCGACAAGAGTGGACAGCTCCAAGCCATCGCCCATGAGGTCGACAACGTCACCTCCGTCACCGACGACTATGTGGAGTTCGGCAGCGTTCCCTCCAAGTCCCTTTACGCGGCGGCGAACATCTCCACCAGCCAGCGTGTGCGCCGTGGAAACGTCAACCTCTCTTCGTTCATGCGCTCACCCATCGACGGCCCCGGTAGCTGGGCCCTGGGGTCGGCCATCGACGAGCTGGCGCACGCACTGCGCATGGATCCGCTGACGCTGCGGACTGTCAACTACGCGGACAACGACCCTGCGGACGGATCGCCTTGGTCCTCCAAGAAACTGAAAGAGGCGTACGACCAGGGAGCTCGGCGATTCGGCTGGTGGAACAGGCCGAAGGGCGGTACCCGTGATGGGCATTGGCTGATCGGCTGCGGCATGGCCGATTGCACCCAGGGCCAGTTCCGGTTCTCCTCGCAGGCCAAGGTCAGGCTGCAAGCCGATGCCACTGCGCGTATCGAGGCCGGCTTCACTGACATCGGAGCTGGCTCGACCACCATCTTCCCGCAGATCACGGCGGAGACGCTCGGCCTGGACATCAGCGCCGTCACCGGGGTCTCAGGCGACACCAAACTTCCCTATGCCTGCCCCACTTACGGGTCGGGCACGACGCTGTCCATGGGAACAGCCGTGCACAACGCTTCCCGTGACGTGCTGCGGCAGCTCTCCGAGGCGCTGTCCTGGCCGGCGGGCGAGGTCCAGGCCGAGGCCGGGCAGCTCACGTGGCAGGATGAGAGCAAGCCTTTCCAGGACATCATGCGATCCGCTGGCCTGGAAGAGATCGTTGGGACGGGAGCATTCGAGCTGCCGGGCGGCGCATCCGCCGACGCGGGAGCACCGGGATACTCCTCACGCACCTTCGGCGCCATGTTCGTCGAAGTGGGAGTGGACCCGGAACTGGGGCTACTGCGGCTGCGCCGCGCGACGGGCGTCTACAGCGTCGGCGCCGTCGTCAACGAGCGGACGGCCCGATCTCAGATGATTGGCGGAGTCGTGTGGGGATGGGGCATGGCCGCCATGGAGGCGAGCCACTTCGAACCCCGGCTGGGCCGATGGCTCTCCCAGGACCTGGCCGGGGTCCCGTTGCCGGTCAACGCCGACATCCCCCCGGACATCGACATCTCCTTCGTCGACGAGTTCGACCCACACGCCGGCCCACTCGGCGCCAAGGGGGTCGGCGAGCTCTCCGCCACCGGAGTCGCGGCCGCGGCCGCCAACGCAGTCTTCGACGCCACCGGGCGGCGGGTCCGCAACCTGCCGATCACCCCCGGCAAGCTTCTGGACGCCCTGCTGTGAGCAGCACCGTCACCAACGGGAGAGGAACCCCAGGGAGGAACAGGTGCTGGACCTCGCGGCCGAAGACTGCACGGATGGAGCGCGAAGGCTGAGCCTGCCGCGGTCGCCACGGTGGTCTCGGCAAGTGGCAGCGCCTCGCGGCAGCCGGGCGCTGCCCTGCCCGTCGGCTCCTCGTCCTCGGTCTGGCCGTTATGGCGGGCAATGTCGTGCTGCTGGCGCCGTCGGCTCACGCACCGGCCTGTGGCGACCCGCGGTTCCCGCGAACGAGGGTCCCGGCGAGAGGCGAAGCGACCATCAGGCCCCCGCATCCCAGAGGCATCGGCTCGGGCCAGCGAAGCCGCAGACACAAGTCCCCGGCTGGACGGGGGTGGCCAGCCGGGGACTGCAGTGCGTGTGCCCCGCGCATTACAACCAAATCACGCAGGCACGTGGGCCGCGCGGGTTAGTTGGTGCAGGTGTCGAGCATGGAGGTCAGGGCGGTCTTCTCGCTGTCGGTGGTGGTGAGTTTGAAGACGGACTACACGTGGGTGAAGTCCTCGGCATAGGTGCACCAGAAGGCGTGGTTGGTCGGCTTCCAGTTGGCCGAGCCGCTGTCGCTCTTGGAGCTGTTGGAGGACTCTGAGGCGACAACGAGCTGGGGGTCTTTGACGTCGTTGCCGAAGGCTTTGCGCTGGTCCGCGGTCCATGTCCATTCCTCGTCGATGCCTTCGCGGAGCTGGGGCGTGATCTCGACGGCGATCCCCGAGGTGATCAGTGCCCGGGCGGCTTCCTCGGCCCAGTAGGGCTCCTCGTGGTCGATGCGGGCCAGGACCAGGGTGTTCTTGGCGACGACGTGCCAGTCGGCGGCTTCCAGGCCAACGTGGGGGATGTGGGCCTGGGCGCCGGTAAGGGTGGCGATCGCAGCGCTGGGGTGGGGTGGGTGTCGAGGCGGACGTGGGCGTCGATGGACGGGGGTGTCACCAAGGAGTGCTCTTTCTGCCGGTGTCCGGGCCAAGGGGGCCGGACACCGGCGGGCTTGGGTCAGAGGGAGATGCGTGCCGTGGGCGGAGCCGTGGTCCGCGGTGGACTTGCCCGGGGCGCCGCCGTGCCTCTGGTGCGTGCGGGCCTGCTCTTTGGCGCGGGTGAGGTGGCGTGTTGCCACCGGGTGCGTATGGCGGACAGGTCGGCGAGCGCGCGGCGGCTGCCGACGACGAGCTGGTACGGCGTGGTGGCCGGGTCCTCGGTGAATGCCTCGATGCGTCGGCCGATGTGGTGGGCGGTGCCGAGGACGGAGCGCTGGAGGATCCGCTCGCCCCAGCACTCTGCGGAGCCGAGCGGGCTGGCGAGGAGGTCGAGCAGCTCACTCGGCTCGGGCCCGGCGCTGAGGAGGCCACGGTGCTGCGCCTCCCACAGGACCGTGACGGGGTCGACGGGGGTATTGCGCCGTGTCAGGGCGACCAGGCACTGCCACAGTCCGGCGTGCAGGGGGTGCGTGAAGTCGTCGGGCTGCAACCATCGCATGGTTGTCACTTCGTTGGGGTGGGCGGTTGCGGTGGCGAGCAGCAGTCGCTCCTCGTCGAGGGCTTCTTCTCCGGCCTCGGGTGGGGGTGGGGGCGGTGCAGGGGTGCGGGGTAGGGAGCTGGGGTGTGGGGTGAACTGGGGGGCGAGTTCGTCGAGGTAGCGCCCTAGGGCATCGGCTTGCGCAAGGACGGCCACGACCGAGTCCGGCAGTGTGGTGTCGGTGGCGATCTGGCACAGCCGGTCGGCGTGCTCGCGCAGCGTCCGGCGGGTGTGATCGGCGCGGATCATGCTCGCGTACGCTGCGGCGTGCTGGGGCCGGGGGCAGCTTTGGATGAGGGTGTGCAGGTAGGAGGCGGTCAGCCCTGGCGCCTCGGGTTGCGCCTTGGCCAGTACGGCGCTGAGCCATGCCGTGTCCTTGGCGTGCTGCTTCGGGCTGGGGGTCGGCACGGTGCGCATGGCGTGGAACAGAGTGCTGTGGGCGTGATTGCCGAAATGGTCTGGCGTCAGACGGCTGATGGTGCTGAGCCGGTGTGGTTCGAGCAGGAGGGCGCCGAGCAGGGCTTGTTCGGCGTAGTGCACGGGTTGTGGCGGTGGCAGGTTGTCCAGGTCGTCGCCCTCGTACGGGTCGGCGGGGTGGGGCATTAGGCGGCCAGGGTGAAGTCGTCGGGGTTGAGGGTCTTGCCGAGGTGTGGGGCGAGGAGGTGGGCGGCGAGGCGGGGAGGTACGGCGTTGCCGATCTGGCTGAAGACTTGGCCCTTGTTGCCGGCCCAGGGGTAGTTGGCGGGGAAGGTTTGTAGAACTCCGGCTTCCTGGGCGGTGATCCGGATGGGCACCGGGACGGGTAGCGACTCCGCGTCCCCGGCAGGCGAGGCGACGGGCTCGGCGACCCAGGTGCATTCGTTCGAGCGATGCCCGAAGAACAGCGTTCCCGCGGGCTCGGGCAAGGGCCGGATGGTGGCGTGGGCCTGGTTGTTGCTCCGCAAGGACCACGACCAGTCAGGGACCGGCACCGGACGGCCCGCTGCCTGTTCGTCCTGGTCGCTGGGCCGGTCGGCAGGCTTGGTTCCTTCCCGGCCGGAGGGCTGGAGGGGGGCATCCGGGTGGGGTGTCCAGGTGCCGCGGTCGCGGGCGGTGGACAGTGCCTTGCGGGAGCCGGAGGGGAAGGGCTCGGCGCCGCCGCCGGGTCCGCCGCCGGCGCAGACGGTGGGCACGGGCCGGTCGGTCGCTCCCCAGCCCAGGGCCTGCGCCATGCTGACCCAGCGGGTGCGGCCCGGCCCGAACAGCCCCTCGGGCTCTTCGATTTTGGCGTGGGTTGGCGGGGGCGGCTGGGCGGTGCGGACGCGGGAGGCGAGCAGGATCGCCCGCCTCCTGGTCTGGGGCACCCCGTAGTCCGCGGCGTTGAGGATGCCGGTCCACACGGAGAACCCCCAGCGGCGCAGGATCACCGCGTACTGCTTCCACAGCGGGAGGACGTCTGGCACTTCCTCCATAGCGACCCACTCCGGCTCTCCGACCGAATTCAGGTCGTGGAGGTAGCGCATGGGCTCGGCGGCCAACAAGGAACGCACATCCCGGCAGGCGCCGAGGAGCGCTTCGCGGGTGTCGCGACCAGTGGCGAGGTCTGAGACCGCCTGGTGGACCAGGGGCTGGTCGATCAGCCCGAGGCGTTTGCCGGCCATCGACCATGCCTGGCACGGCGGGGACGCGATCAGCCCGTGCGTTCGGCCGATGAAGGGCCACGTCGGATACGTCGCCACGTCGGACCGGATCGTCAATTGCCCAGCAGCAGTACGCGTTTTGCAGGCCCACTCCTCCCATTCCAGGCCAAGATCCTGGGCGCCGAGGACGCTCAGTGCCCTGCTCCAGCCGCCCGGCCCCGCGAAGAGGTCGAGGATCAAGCGGCCAGCCCGAAGTCGTCCGGCACCGCGGCTTCGGCATCACCGCGACAGGCCCAGGGCGAGCAGCCGTCCACGACGCCGTTCTCCAGCTCGTAGGCATCGTCAGCCCCGATGCGCAGGGCGGCCCGCTCGGCGGGGGTGACGTGATCGATCGGCGCTTCGCCGAGAGGGACGCGGGAGCGGTGCAGGAATGCCTCGCCCAGCAGGCGGTTGCCGCTGGCGTTGGCGCGGGCGTTTCCCTGACGGATGGCGGCGTCGAAGGCCACCACGTCCGCCCACTCGGCAGGCGAGGTGTCGCGGATGTGGCGCCACTGCGCGTTGCCGTGGAACGGGCACCCGAGGCACGACGACTTCGGGGTGTCCGCGAGGTTGAGCGACGACAGGTAGCGGACGCAGTCGGCCCTGCTCCAGCCGAGGTCGATGAGCGGGTGCCGGTTGCGCATGTACTTCACGTCGGCGTCCTTGGCGCGGTGGAACTCGTCGGTGGAGATCCCGACCCACTGCTCGACGAACACCTCGCGCGGGATGCGGGCGGGGTAGGGGTAGCCGAGGAGTTCGCGGACCTGCTTCTTGATCGGCTTGATCTTGTATTCGCCCGTGCACTGCCGCCGGGTCATTCCGGCCTTGCCGTCCTGGTTGAGGATGTGGAGGGGCATGGAGGCGAACCGGTGCTGGGGGTCGAGTGCGTCGTCGCGGATGTTGCCGGTGGACACCCGCAGGACGGGGATGCCCGCCGGCGCGGCGATCTCCCGCTCCAAGCGGTCGAGGTGCGCATAGACGGCCTGCGGTTCCCAACCGGTGTCAGCGAAGATCGCGTAATCGACCTTCGGAAGGATCCCCTCGGCGGAGAGGGCGAGGAGAGTGCTGGACTGAACACCGGCGCCAAGGGAGAGGGCGCGGAATCGGGGTTGATCTGAAATGGTCTGTCCTGGAGATGGGGAAGCGGGGGCACGCCTCAATGCGGCGGGTGCGTCGGCAGGTTGGGCGCGGCCAGCCGGTCACGGTGTATGGCGTGGCAGAGGGCGGGGATGCGGTCGAGGAGGTCGATGGCCGACTCGATGAACTGCTGCGGCGAGGGGCCGATGAGGACCACCCGTTGTGACACGGCATCGGCTCGGCGGCGCCGGTTCTCCACCGCGCGCGCAAGGGCGGCGGCCAGTTCGGCGCCCGCGTCCTGGGCGGCCTTGGCGATGTGCGCGACCCGTTCGAGGACCAGCAGGTCCGCGGACGTGCTGTGCGGCGTGTGCTGTGCGAGGCCGCGGAACAGATACAGGGCGGTGTCGGCGAGGTCTTGGGTCTCGGTGATCCACGCGGCCAGCGCGTACGCGTCGTCGGTGGTGCTGGTGCGCAGGGCCCGGTCCAGGGCCAGGGCGTCGGTGGTGATCCGGTCCAGGATCTGAGCCGGTGCGGGGTGATCAGGCACAGGTCTCCGTGAAGGTGGGCGTGTGCAGGGCCTGGGCGAACGCAGCAGTTACTTCGGCGGCTCGATCAGGGGCGGCGCCCAGGGCGCGGACGACGGGGGTGCCGATGACGACGGCATCCACCACCGGGGCGACGCGCGCGGCGAGGGCCGGTGTCGAGACCCCCACGCCCGAGACCACGGGCAGCGGGCTCGCGCCGCGCAGGCGCCGGGTGAAGTGCCCGAGCGCCGGGATGTCGAGCGGGCCGCGGTATCCGGTGGGCGCTGTGCTGGCGGGTGCGTAGAGCCATCCGGAGGCGCCGGCGACCGCAGCGGGGAGGCTGGTGTCGGGAGTGGTGCGCGGGATGAGGCGTGGGGTGCCAAGTCCCGCGTCTCGCGCGGTGTCGTGCCAGCGGGCCGCCTGGTGGGCGGGCAGGTCGACGACCATCACGCCGGCGGCACCTGCGTCGGCGAACAGGCGGGCCAGGTGCTCGGGGCCGTGGCGGCGGACGGGCTCCCAGTAGGTCATGACGACGGCCGGCCGGAGGCCGGCGGCATGCTCGACGGCGCGGACGGCGGCATCGAGGACATTTCCGCGTCGCAGGGCACGGTGGTACGCGGTCTGAATGACAGGGCCGTCGAGAACGGCGTCCTCGGTTGCCAGGCCGATCTCGAACAGGTCGGCACCTGCCTGCGCGAGCTGGTCGAGGTGACGGCGCTCGGCGGATACCGGATGGAGGCCGGCGGGGACGAACACGCCAAGCGAGCAGCGGGGTTGGGTGAGGAGGGTGTGGAGGGGATCGGCAGTGGTCAGGGTGGGGCCTTTCCCGGCGGATGGGCTGTCGCCGGAGGTCAGCGGCGGCGCCCGGCCGGTGGAGTCGGGGGCGCGGGCGGGTCGGCGGTGTGTCGCGGTTGCGGGCCGGGCGGATCGGGCGCGGCGGGAGGGCTGCTGAGGGCGGGTGCGACGAGGTCGAGGGTCAGGGCGACCTGCTGGGCCTGGTCGTGGGCGTCACGCAGATGCCCGGCGACGTCGTCAGGGAGCTGGTCCCACTGGGCTCGGTACTGGTAGCGCTGGATGATCTCGGCGGCGTTGCGCAGCTGGTCGGCGACCTGCCGCAGGATCGCGGTCTGCTGCTCGGGTGCGGTCGCGGTGTGCGTGGCCTGCAGGAGCGCGTCGAGTGCGGTGGGCAGCGGCTCGTCGTCCGCGGGGAGGCCGAAGAGGTGGGCGTGCAGTGCCTGGGCGAAGACCGTCACGGGTCCGCCTCGGCCGCGGTGGCGGTACTCGGCTGGGGCCTGTCGGCGGACGCTGAAGTGCACGGTCACGTCCCGGGTTGCGGCGCCGGGGCATATCTGGTCGGCGAGGGCCTGGGCCAGATCGTGTGCTGTCGGGGTATCGGAAGGCGTCGTGGAACTCCGTGAGTTGAGGTCAGCGGGCCGCGGCTTTTGCCGCGGTCGCAGCCGGGCGGGCTGGTGGGCGTGTTGCGGCGGGTGCGGTGGAGCGGGGCCGGGCGAAGGCGGCGGCGAGGTCGCGGCGCCCGGCTGCGGTGAGGTGGACGCGCTCGTCGCGGAACCAGGCCGCCGGGCAGTCCTCGCGCATCACCAGGCCGCGGCTCTCCAAGGCGCGGATGATGCTGACGCGGAGGTCCTCGCGGCGCAGATGGGGCTTGCCGCCGGTGATCGCCACGTCGCCGCGCGCTACCGTGCGCAGCGTGGAGTCCTGGGTGCGGGACAGGACGGGCGGCCGGTACTCGGGTACGAAGCCCCAGCGGCGGCGTTCGACGACGAAGAGTTCAGCGGTCGCCAGGGCGTCTGAGGAGCCCAGGGCGGTGAGGCTCGCCACGATGCTGAAGCACCGGCCGGCTCCCCGGCGGGCCTCCTGCTCGGTCACGACCGCCAGGAAGCCGTCGCCCAGCTCAACGGGCAGCCCCGCGCGGGTGTGGTCGAGGAGGTCCACGGCATCGATGAGATGGTCGGCTGCGTCGGACGCGAGATGGGCGAGTTGGCGCACGCGTGCGTACACCGCGTGGATCACGGGGCTGTGGTACATCGGCTGGGCGTTGAGGGCGTCCACGATGGCGAGCGCGGACCGGGCCAGGTGCTTGTCCAGATTCCCTCTGGGCGTTCAGCAGCGTGACGGGGGTGGGCCCGTTGAGCGCGTGCCGCTGGTGAGCGTCGTTGAAACGGGTGAAGTCGGCCGCCAAACTGAGGAGTTGCTCGGCGGGCTCAAGGGAGGCGGTCTTCTCGGTCAGGATGGCTCCGGGAGATTGGAGAGTCAGCGACGCCTGCCGGGGCGGCCGGGGCGGTCGAGCTGCGCGAGTGCATGATGAACGTGGGCATTCACGGCGGCTCCGCGCACCGGCGTGATCAAGGCAGTGCGCCCATGTCGCGTGCTGAGAGGGACGTCGGCGAAGACCCGCTCCACCGCCATCGGCGCGGTCAGGTGGGAGAAGAAGTTGCGGACGAGGCACTCTGGGGTGTCCTGCGTGAAGGTGGCCAGCGGCGCGCCCTCGAAGTAGACGTGCTCGACCTGCCAGGCGATCTCCTCGCCGGGCGTGTGCTGCAGTCGGCAATACAGGTCGGGCGAGGTGAGGGCGCCGTCCTCGGCGGACCAGTCGTTCAGCTCGGCGATCTGGTCCAGGGACATGTCCGTGATCGGGATGCGGTCAGCGTGACGGACATCGCCGAGCAGCTGGGGCAGTGCCTGGGTGACGGCGGCGACCGCCTCCAGAGGCGCCTGCCTGCTGAACACTGCTTCCCAGTACGGCTCATGGTGGGCCACCGTGACCCACTGACCGCGCGGGTGCAGCGGGGCGAAGTCGACGAACAGGCTGCCGTCGGGGCTGTCGATCGTGACGTGCCCGGTGGCGGCGTCGTGCTCGTGGTTCCACTCGAAGAGCTGGATGAGGGGGCCGATGACGTCGGCGATCCGGTCGCCGGCGCCTGCCATGTAGCGAGGCGAAACCATGACCTGGTCGTCGTGTGCGTACGGGCTCATCGGCGCACCTCCCGCTTCACCGCAACCGCCGTGGCTGTTGGAGCGGCTGCCGGCACCGCGGTCACACCGCTGCGGGACCGGTACTGAGCCAGCGCGCGCTGCCCTTCGGCGGTTACGGTGATGCCCCGCCCCTGGTAGAGCGGTACAGAGGTGTCGAGGTGGACCAAACCACGCTTGTCCAGGGACTGGAACGTGCTGATGGTGATCAGGGTGTGGTCGGGGGTGAGGACGATGGTCGAGCCGCGGCCTCGTGTCTGCATCGTGGCCCCGCCCTTCGCCAGCGCGCGCAGCGCTTCGTACTGGGTGGGACTGATCTTGTGCGGCGCCTGTTGGCTGTTGGTGGATGCGCGTTCGAGGTCGCGGGTGATGCCGGTGACCAGGTAGTGGCAGGCGGTTTCGCACACGTCGAGCTGGTGGGCGGCGTCGGCGAGGTAACCGATCATCTCTGGTACGGCACGGGCGTGCCGGGCGTTGCGGATGCTGTCCTCGTCCTGGTGCGGTCCAGCGAAACCGGTGCTGTCCAGGGGGTTGGCGGCCAGCGCGTGCGCGAGGCCGGAGCTGGCCAGGCACGCACCGGAGACCACGGCACCGAGAGCATTGAGCGACTGTCGGCTGCCGCTGACGGCTGTGTACGGGCTTCCGCCGAGGGCGGACAGCGGCATGAGCGCCTTCCCGACCAGCTCCTGGCTCTTGAGCACGAGGGGCGTGAGCTGCCGAAGGGCTTCTGTTCCTGGTGCGACAGCGAGGTCGCGGACCCGCTCGTGGAGGGCCTTGAAATCGTGGGCGAGGTGGCGCAGGTGGTTGATCTGCTCGTGTAGATCGACGGCGGTGGTCAACAGGGCTCCGGGGCATGCCCTTGAGAAGGGCGGCGGGTGTGGGAGTCAGCGCAGGCGACGACGCGTCGCCGGACCGGGCGGCGGGCTGGCTGCCGCAGGTGATGCAGGGCGGGGCGCGGCCGGGATGTCCATCGGTGTGGGGATGCCGAGGCCGACGTGGACCGTGAGGCCGTGGGTGTAGGCGTGCGCTTCGGCGGCCGTGACGGCGCCGAGCAGGCCGTGCTGCTCCAGACCGGGTGGCGGTTGGTAGGAGGGTCCGTCCACGGTGTTGAAGCCGTGCTGTTCCAGGAGTGAACGGGCGGCGGTGGTTGCGGCTGTCGCCGTCACGGTGCCGTTGGCGAACTGGAAGCGGAGGTCCGGATCGGCTTCGGGAGTATCGGGGCTCCAGCGCGTCGTCCAGGAGAGGTCGACAATGTCGATGGTGCAGGTCAGAAGCCCGTCCATTGCGTCCCCGGCGCTCTCGTGGGCGTCCCGGGCGGTGCCCGGTGGGAGCAGGTAGAGCGTGCGGCCGAGGTGCTCACGGGCGAGGAATCCGGCATCGGCCAGCATGCGGTCGGCGTCGCGGATACGGCGGTTGAGAACCACGAAGGTGTGCCCGTCGTCGGTGGAGCCGATGAACACATCGGGGATGTTCAGGAAAGACAAGCAGGTCCAGGGAGTGGTTGGGGAGAGGGTTGGAGGCTGCTCAGCGGGCCCGGCGCGAAGCGGTCTGTTCCGATGTCGCCACCTGGGACGGGGCAGAGGGGGACGGACGCCGTGCCGGGGTGGGCGTGCGTAGCGCGGTGCGGGCATCGTCGAGGGATTGCGCGGCGGCGTGCAGGTGCATGCGCAGCGCGCAGTGATGCTCGATGTCGTGCAGCCGTGCAGCCGTGGACGTGTCGGGGTTCGGTTTGCTGAGCGCGGCGAGCGGAACCATGGCCTGGGCGTAGTGGTACTGCGCCCTGCTCAGCGGGACAGCCGCGTCGGTGAGCGCTTCGACCGGCCGCCAGGAAGAGCCGGTCTCGTGGGCAGAGTCAAGGTGATAGTGGGCGTCGCCGGCGAAGCGCAGAGAGAGGTGGCTGAGCAGGCCGATGTGGTGCAAGGCGGTGAAGAATCCGTCAGGGCCGGTTTTGCCGGGGTGGAAGCGGACGTCGGCGACGACTGCGTCCAGCGCGGCTGTGGGCGTCATGTCGTCGAGTTCGTAGGGTTCGATGAGGGTGTCCTGTCGTGGGCTTGCCAGACTGCGAGGGCGATCTGCTCAGTCCCGAGGTCCGTCCGCGGCCGGGACGGCGTGCGTCTGGAGGCTGAACTGGGCGGCCCAGTAGGGCTCGTGATGGCGGATGTCCCACCAGATGCCGTCGTCCCGGGACGGCTCGAAGCCGACAAAGACGCTGCCGCAGGGGCTGTCGATGGCGACTCGCCCGGTGCGCGGGTCGTGTCCGTAGGGCCAGTTGAACAGGTGGACCAGCGAGCCGATCACATTGTTCGTCCCGCCTCCGGCCAGATGCCGTGGGGAGACGAGGACCAGGCCGTTCGGGGCGAATCCGTTCAGCGGCGCCTCCTACCTGTGTTGCCGGGAGCGAGCACTGGGCCCGGTGATGCTGCCTGGGCACGGGCAGGCTTCTGGCGCGGTGCGATCGGGATCGCGTCGGGCGTGGGGATGCCGAGGTCGACGCGTGAGCCGAGCCCTTCGATGTAGGCGTGCAGGTGTGCATATTCGACGGCGTCCAGGAGGCCGAGTTCGTCCAGCCCGCTCGGCGGCTGATATGAGCCGTCCGGGGAAGGGGTGAAGCCGTGCTGTTCCAGGATCCGTCGGGCCATGTCTGTCTCGGCGGTTGCCGTCACGGTGCCGTCCGCGAAGCGGAAGCGGAGATGGGAGCCGGGCAGGGGACGGTGGGGGTGCCAGTCGGTCGTCCAGGACAGGTCGACGAACTCCTTGTTGCCGACCAGAAGCCCGTGCAGGGCCCATACGGCTCGTTCGTTGGCGTCCTGGGGTACCCCCGGCGGGATCAGGTAGATGGTGCGGCCGTTGTGTTCGCGGGCAGTGAAGCCGGCATCGGTCAGGATGTGGTCGGCGCCGCGACGGGGGCGGTTGAAAACGACGAAGGTGTGCGCGTCGTCCGTCGACCCGATGAACACATCGGGCAGATCCACGAAGGACATATTTCTCCGGGTGAGGCTGCGAGGGTAAGGGGGGAGGCGTTCAACCGGGCGCGGTCAGCGTGTCCTTGGTGCGGCTGCGCGCGTTGCGGGGCTCGGGCACGGTGCGTGGGCCGCTGTAGGGGCCGCTGCGGATGAAGTGGTCGTGATGCCGGGGCTGACGAGGGCGCGGTCGATGAGCTGCTGGTCCTCGCGCTGCGCAGCGGCGGAGGCCAGGCGACGGGAGAGCCGTTGTGCCAGCGAGCGGTACGCCTTGGTGGAGGCATCCATTCTCTTGGCGGCGTCGTTCAGGACTCGTCGGCTCGCCTTTGGGGTCTCATCGGCGTCTTCGTACAGCAGCACTTCGGTGCGGGTGTGGATGGCAAGGGTGCACATGGCGGCGGCGAGCGACACCTGGGCTGAGGCTTCGGCGAGTTCGGCGAGGTTCTCGTGTCCGTCCTTCATGACCGCGTACTGGCTGGTGGACAGCTCCGCGAGCTGCTGCGTGCACCGCGTCGCCAGCTCCTGCGCCCGTACGGCGATCGGAGCCAGCTCGCGGACCGGCTTGGAGATCTCTCCGGCACGGACCTGTTCCACGTCTGCCCGCAGCGATTCCAAAGTGGGCGCCACCTGGCCGAGGAGGCGGGTCTGCTCTGCCAGGTCGATGGACTGCAATTCGAACTCCAAGAAATGGAAGGGGAAGGGCGAAGACGTCCGGATGACGCAAAGGAGCGGGCAAAGGGCTACGCGGCGGTGCCGTAGTCGTCCTGCTGGGGAGCGTGCTTGGCGACGGCACGGGTGGTGATGGCCTTCGACGCGCGGGCCGAGGCAGCGGACAGTTCGTCGGCGCCGGGCTCCAGGTACCACGGCCTCAGATCGAGCATCGCGGCGCGCATGCCGGTGGCGAAGCACAACGCGGTGCCCTTGGGGAGGGCGCGGATCGCGTCGGCGGGCAGGATCCGCTCCTGCCGCATGCTGACGGAAGTGGACTTGCCGGACTCGGAGTGCGAGGTGGACGTGGTCTGCACGTCGTGGTCGCCGATCAAGCGGGACAGTTTGTCGGCGAAGTCCGGGTCGTCGATGCCGGACCCGATCACCTTCACGGTGGAGGCGGACCACATGGCGTCCATGCCGGCGTCTCCCCAGACTTTCTGGCCCTGGCGGTAGCTCTGGAGGATCGTGATCGGGATGATTCCGCGGCTGCCGAGGTGGGAGTACAGGTCCGGCAGGTCGCTGATTTTGCACACGTTGGCGGCCTCGTCCAAGATCGCCAACATCGGCGGATCAAGACGTCCTCCCGCCCGCTCGGCCTGTGCAGTTGCGGCACGCATCACCGAATCCGCGCACGCTGCGATGAGCGCGCTCGCTCCGCCGCCGCCGTCCTTGCTGAGCAAGAAGAGCGTGTCGGTGGAGGTGACGAACTGCGCCGGCCGGAACTCGGGGACATCCTTCTGCGGTGTCACCCATGCCGCGATCTCTGCGTTGAGCAGGGCGGAGGCGTACTGGCGGGCGGTCTCGTAGATCCCGTCCCTCGTCTCCGGCGGCCCCTCCACGGTCCCCTTGAGCTGGGCGGCGACGGCAGCGAAGCCGTGGTCGCGGAGGATGTCGAGCGGGGTGCGGTCGGCCGGAAAGGCGAGCCAGGCCATGATGTCGGTGATCGGCCGCTCGTCGAGGGCTGCGGCCAGGAGCAGTTGGCTCAGGATGTTGCTGCCGGCCTTGGACCAGAAATCGCCCTGCTGACTCGCGTCGACGCTCGCGGCCAGGAAGTGCCCGGCCAGTCTGTTCGCGCCGTCCAGGGTCTTCGCGCTGGCGAGGGGGTTCCACCACATCTCGCGGGCAGCGTGGGCGATCTGCTGCGGGTCCATGGTCCACACCTGCCCCACCTCCGCCCGGGCGTCGTAGGCGGTAGTGAAGGCATCGCCGGCGGCCTTGTTCGAGGTCAGCAGGACCGGGCCGGGCGCGGCGAGAACGGAGGGGATGGCCAGCGATGTGGTCTTGCCGGACCGGGGGGCCATGATCGCGACGGCGACGTCCTCGAACCCCATCCGCACCTCATGGCGACTGCCTTGGAGGTTGCCGAGCAGGATGCCGGTGTCCTTCGCGTCGATGCGCTTGGCGTCCTTTAGGCTCGGGCGCAGGGAACGGGCCTTGTCGGTGATCGCCTTGGCCATCAGTGGCTCGATGTCCCCGGCCTTAGCCATGTCGCTGATCTTCTTCCGGCCACCGCCGCGGTTCTTGTACCGGGTCCACAGGAGACCAGCTGCTGCCCCGAGGGCCAGCAGGAGGAGAACGGGAACCATGCGGGTGCCGATCAGCAGGGACGTTTCCCCTGCCTTGGGCCACAACCGTTCGGGGTGGAGCAGGGCGGCGGTCGGCTGGTAGGCCACCGGTGCGGCTGATTCCGTCAGCCAGGAGGCAGCGTTCCCGCCGAGCCAGGCGAGATTGGCCAGGGGGACGGCGATGGCGAGAACGCCGAGGAGGATCTTGAAGGCTATGTCGTAGCCGTCGTTCGAACTCGGTGACGGGGAGGAAGGGTTGGGCAAAAGGGGGATTCCAGAGAGTGTCGGTGTGTGCGGTTGGCGTCAGCGGGTGCGCCGGGGAGGCGGCGCTTTCGTCGGCACGGGGGCGGACACTGGCTGCGTGGACCGATTGGCGAGGGCCGCGACGCCGCGCTCCAGGGCGAATTCGACCTCGGCGGCGGGACGTTGCGTAATGGTCACGTGGGCCTGTCGTCGGACGTTGAGCGGGACGCGGAGCGGATAGGCATCTCGGAGCAGCGGGGCCGCATCGGCGAGAGCGCGGGTGAAGCCGGTGATCAGGTGCGCCGGTGTGTCACCGCTGAGGTACGCGCGCCAGATCAGGCCCTCGGGGTCCTCACTGACCGCGGTTCTGGCGAACCAACAGTCCGTGAAGCCGTGGGTGAAGTGCTCCACATGGGCGAGGCCGTCGGGGGAGGTGAGGCCGTCGTGGTCGTGGCCTTCGAGCCATCCGGCCTGACGCAGGGGCTCATACGGATCGGGGGCGGGCGCCTGGGCTGTGGCCGGGTCGGTGAGGGCGTCGGTGAATCCGGCGATGATCTCGACGGGGGTGCGGACGCCGAAGCTCACCGACCAGGCCCGCTGCTCGCCACCTGCGTGCTGGAGGTTCCACCACGGACCGTCGGGGTCCGGTCCCAGACGCAGCACGGCCCTTCTGTCGGGACTGGTGAGCACCACGTGCGGTACCAGCGGGTTGGGTTGGGAACTCCAGTCGCAGGATCGGTGCAACGGGGCGGTGACCCACGCGGGATCGCCCCCGCCAGCCAGGTAGCGCGGGGCGACCAGTGCCATATCGACGATGTCGGGCGCGCTCACCGGTGGGCCCTGGTTGTGCGGCTGGCCGACACGAGCGGTGCGGGGGCTGGCACCAGAGGCGCGCTTGTCAGGGGTGAGGGTGTCTGCTGCGCGGCTCGGTGGATTTCGAGGATGGCTTCCCCGGCCGAGGCCCACTCGTCGAGGTAGGGCCCGGCTTCGGCGTTGCGCTGGGCTCGTTCGTCGTCGTAGAGCCAGGTTCCTGGGCGTGCGGAAGGGGGCAGGTTGTCGCGGGTGGCGAGCCATTCCTCCTGGAGGACGGCCAGGTAATCGAGCGCACTGTGGAGGGCCCCGAGCTGCCAGGCCCACCGGGACTGGATGGTTCCGGCCGGGAGGTGTTGCAGTTGCGTCTCAGCGGTGGCGACGAGGGCCTTGGCACCGGGACGGACTCGGTTGAATGCCCTCCAGATTTCTGCGTCGCGGTGGTAGGCGCGTCGCACATATGCCCCCACGTCGTGGGGCTCGCCGGCGAGGTTGGTGTGCTGCTCGGAGTAGGCGTCCCAGTCGGCGAGGATCTGGTCGCTTTCGCGGAGGAAGACGGCCAGCTGTTCCAGGCGGTGCTGGTGGATCTTGTGGGGGGATGTCTGCACAGGGGTCTTTCGGAGTGCGGTTCACCGGCCCGTAGCGGCGGCCCTACGGGCCGGTGGTGGTTGGATGGTCAGCGCCGCAGAGGTGCGGTCGCGCTTGTGGGCGGCGCTGGAGCCGAGGCGGTGACCGGTTGTTGCTGGCGGCGGGCGGCGCGGGCCTGCACGCGGAGGGCGTCGAGGCGGGTGGTGTGCGCGTCGAGGACCTGCTGCCGGGTGAGCGGATGGCTCTGCCGCTTCTGCACGGCGCTGCGGCGCGCGGTGCGTTCGTACATGCCGCGCTGGAGCGGGGCAGGGTCGGCGAGCGCCGTGATGAAGGCGTCCACGAGGTGGGCGGGCGTGTGCCCGTCGAACGAGGCGTGCCAGATCCGTTCCCCCAGGGTGCCGGGGCGCTGCTCGACCGCTTCGACGCGCCAGTGAGGCGTGCCGCCGTGGATGCGGTCAGTCTGCAGCTCTACGTGGCACAGGGCGTCGGGGGAGGCAGCCACGTCCCCTGCGTCGATCAGCCAGCCGGACGACTCCAACGTTCGGAAAGGGTCGGCCTGTTCGGCGGGCGGCGGGGCGATGAGGGCGTCGGTGAAGGCGCTGAGGATCTCGGCGGGGACGAGTTCGCCGAATTCGGCGTACCACGGCTTGGTGTCGGTGGGCTCGGCCCGCAGCCGCCACCAGGCGTGGGTGGCGGACTGCGGGTCGAACTGTAGGTGGTGGCGCCTGTCTGGGCTCGTCAGGACGATTTCGGGGCTGAGTGGGTCCGACGTGCGGGTCCAGCCGGCTGCGGCGAGACCGTGGGTGACGTGGCGGCCGTCGCCGGGGCCGGCGAGGTAGCGGGGAGTGGTATCGAACGGGATTCGCCAGGCGTGCGTGTCGGCGAACGCTGCGAGTTGCCGATCGCTCACCGGCACCCTAGGACTCCGCCGCGGTGGAAGGCCCACTCCGCACAAGGGTGCGCAGGTTGTCGAGGGTGTAGTGGAGGGTGTGCTGGTCTGTCAGCTCCCACGCAGCGGTGCGCAGGTCGTCGACCAGGGCGTGCACGGCCGTGCGGTTCGGGATGTCCGGGTGAGCGAGTACGGCGCGGGCGAGGGCGCGCAGGGTGTCGCCGAGCTGGACGGGCAGGCCGGTGTACTCGTCGAGCAGGGGTTCCATCAGGGCGATGGCCTCGTCGAGGTCGGGGTTCTCGCGCAGGTGCTCGGTGAGCTCGTAGAGGGTTTCGGTGGCGCAGCGGACGTCGTCCGGAGTGGGTGCGGGCATGGATCTCCTCGTGGATGCGGGGTGGTTCAGCGGGTGGCGCGGGCACTTCCGGCCGCCGCGTGGGGCCGGGCCGTGCGGTTGCGGGGTTGGGCGGCGGCCCAGGAGTTGCGGGCCCAGGTGGCGGCGCGGGCGGCGGTGATGCGGGTCTGCTGCCAGGCGCTGAGCTGGGAGGGCAGGACGGAGACGGAGATGGTGCTGACACGGGCGGAGGGCGGAACGGTTCCGCGGGGACGCATCACCGGCTGCGGGTCGGCCAGAGCTGCGGTGAGCGCCTGGACGAGGTGCATCGGGGTGGTGGGGGACAGATGTGCTTCCCACGTTCTGCCGTGCTCGGTGCGTGCCCCTGCCCACCAGAACGCCGTGCCGGGAGCGGTCTGATGGAACTGCATCCAGCTGCTGTCGTCCGGGCTGGTCGCCGTGGGGTGCCGGCGTTGTTCGGTTGTCCAGCCGTGCTGGTGCAGGGGGGCCCAGGGGTTGGGGGCGTGGGCGGAGCGGGGCTGGGTGAGGGCGTCAGTGAACCCTGCGACGATCTCCACCGGAGTCTGACGGCCCAAGGTCACGTGCCAGGCCGGTTGCCCACGCGTGGCCTCGGCGCGGATCATCCACCCGCCGGGTCGGATGAACGGGTCGTACGCGACGCGGATGGTGCGGTCGGGGCTGTCGAAGGCCAGAGGGCCGCCGCTCTTGGAGCGGTCCTTCCAGCCCGAGGCGCGCAGAAATTCGCTGACATGGCGCACGTCGCCGCCGCCGGCCAGGTACCGCGGTTCGACCAGGTAGTGCTGCTGGGCCTGTTCAACCGGGCCGCCGGCTGGCTGCTTGTGCTTCTTCACCGGTGCCGCCTGACGACCATGTCGGAGGCCACCGGCTTGGCCACAGCGGGGTGTGCGGCAGTCGGTGGGTTGGCGAGGCGGTGGATGTCGTAGGCGTGCTCGTCGAGGTCGAGCGCGATGTCGTTGAGTTCATTGGCGGCTCGGCCCAGGGCGAGGAAGACCTCGGGCGGGAGGGAGCCTGCCTGGGCGCGGTGCTGGGCGATCTGGGAGCCGGTGGCCATTAGTCCGGTCATCCGGCCCAGGACGCCTTCGTCGGCGTCGAGGACCTTTCCCAGGATCTTGGCTGCCTGGCGGGGCGGGGCCTGGGCGAGGTGCTCGGTCAGCTGGTCGAGTCCGTGTGCGATGTCCTCGGCGAGGGTGACGGCGTAGGGGGTGGGGTCGGGCATGGTCCTCCCGGAGCGCAGGGGCAAGGGGGTCAGGGGCGGTGTTCGAGGCGGCGGGATTCCCCCAGGGCGCCGTCGGGCCGGCCGGTGGCGAGCGGGCTGCCGCGGTCCCGCACGACGCAGGCGTGCAGGTATCGGCGGAACAGTGCGGTCGCGAGTCTGGGCTTGAGGTGGTGGGTGATCGGTCGGGGTGTGCGGGGTGTTACGGAACTCTCCGGTCGGCTGTGTGGTGCAGGCACTGGTGGCCCCAGCCGGTGCCGGGGCCACCGTCGTTCCTACGGGGTGCGCCGGGACGGCTCGGGGCGAGAGGAGGGGGCGGCCGGAGCCGGGTGCGCCGCAGAGGGGCGGGCTCGACGGGAGCGGATTTCCTGCACGGCCTGCTGGTAGGCGGCCTCGTTGAAGATGTCGGGGGTGCAGTTGACCTTGTATCCGGCTACGAGCAGAGCGGGTATAGCGCGGCTCGCCAGACGTTTCTGCTCGCCGGCATCGAGGTGCCCGGGAACCTCGTGCCAGATGTAGACGGGACCGGCGGTACGGACCTCCTGGCGTTCCAGGCCAAGCTGATCGAGCAGGTCGAGGAGCTGATCGGGGGCGCTGGAAGGGGTTTCGGCGTAAATGGTGTTGGTCAGGGCTTTGCGGTAGATCTCGACATCGGTGCCGTACTCGTCGGCTCTATTGCCCATCAGGTTCTCCTTCCAGAACGGGATTCATCGAGTCCTGGCTATTGAGGCGTGGACAGCAGGGGCCGCCGCCACCGCGGGCGTGGCGGCGGGTGCGATGCCGCCCGACGGATGCTGAAGGGCGGTGCCGATGCCGAGAGCGTCGAGCTGTCGGCCGGCATCGCGCACAGCGCGCGCCTGGGTAACGATGTCGTCGCCGTTGAGGCGGTACACACCCGCGCTGTCACGGACGAAGCCGTTGGTGGCCAGGACAGCGCCGGCCTTCTCACCGACAGGGGAGGCGGCGAGGCCGCCGTCGGGCTGCCAGGTCAGGACGACCCGGTCCGCCTGTGACGGCTGCACGCCTTGGGCAGCGTTGTGCCGGGCCTGCGTGAGCGCGATGTCGTAGCGGGCCAGTAGGTCACCGGCGACCTGCTCGGCCCCCAAGAAGGGGTCGTCAGTCAGGGCGATGCCGTTCGGTTCGTGGATGTCGCGGTATGCCTCGTCGGGCAGGTCGCGGGGGGCGACAGCGGCGATGAGGAAGCCGTCGCGCTCGTCGTGACGGTGGAGAACGGCGAGCCGGGCACCATCCGCTCGGGTCAGGACAGATGCCTGCTGGAGCGGGTGATGGGCGAGGGACTCGGCGACGAGGTCCAGGTCCCAGATCCGGTCTACCAGTTCGGCGAGGTCGTCCTTGTGCTCAGGGGGGATGTAGGTGCTGGTCCAGCTGTCAGGGAGTTCGCTGGCGAGGACGTCGGCGTACGAGGCGAGACGCTCAGAGTTTTCGTGGTCGTGCATGGTGTCCTTGGGCGGGTGGGTCAGCGGCGCATCGAGGCGGCCACCGGCGGGGGAGGCGGAGCCGGAACCGTGCGCGGCGGGGGAGGGCAGGCGCACACGGCGGAACGCTCCCGCTCGTTCGACGGCACCTGCTCGGTACAGATGCTGCGGCCGGGGTGCGGGGCGTGGCGGTCGGCGAGGGCGTTGCGGGTGTGGGAGAGGTCGCTCGTGATGACGCCCAGGCGCTCGTCGGCCAGGTAGCGCAGGCGCCGGGCGATATGCGGATCGGCCGGGGCACCGAGCCCCTCGTGGAAATCGGCGAGGGCGACGAGCACCTCGTCGACGGCGGCGAGGACACCGTCGTGCGCGGCGGTCAGATCGGTGAGGGCATCGGCCACCTCGTCGGTCGTGGTGGCTTCGCGGATGCGTTCGGCGATGTGGGCGACCGAAGTCCCCAGCGGCAGATAGTGCACCGGACGGTGGTCGGTGTCGAATTCCCCATCGCAGTCGACGTGGTAGCCAGCGGAACGAAGCCGGCCGACCGCTTCGGTGGCGAGGCGGGCCTCGTCGTGCTCCGCGAGGTTGGTGGGGACGCGGTGGTAAGTCTCGTGGGCTCGTACGACGGGGACGAACCCGGTGCGCTGAAGGAGGCTGTGGGCCTCTGGGTCGCCGCCCCGGGCGAGGACTTCATCGGAGAACGGATCGCGTCGGATGGTCAGGAAGCGGTCGGCTCGGGGCAAAGAAAAGCTTCTCCTAGCGTGGTTGGCGTGTGGCTGCCTGGATCGCGGGTGGTGCCGGAATGGCTGTGCGCGGGGGCGGGGCGTTCAGGTGAGTGGCGACGGCTTGGAGATCCTGCTGGATGCCGTAGAGGCGGTGGGCGATTAGCTCCAGACGGTGCGCGGTGTCGGCGCCGGCGGCGCCGGACTGGTGGGCGATGCGGTGAGCGGTCTGTTCGACGAGGCCACGCACCGCGACCAGCAGGCCATCCTGTTCATTGGCGAGCGGGGCGAGAACCCTGCCAAATTGCGATGCCGCTGTCGGCGCTTCCTTAGCGCTGCCCTGCTGTTGGGAGGTGACCCGTGGAGGAATGAGGTGCAGGTCCGCTTCGATGAGGCGGGTCTCGTCGGAGAGCCTTCGCAGGAGATCAGTTGGCTGGCGTAGCCAAGTGCCGTCGAGACAGATGAGGTTGGCGATGAGATCGAGGCGTCCGTGCTTGCCCTGGACAGCGATCCAGTGGCAGTCGTTCGAGTCCCCTGGTGTTTCGATGCCGGCGACGCGGGCGAGACGGTGGGCGGCCTCCGCCCACTCCGCACGGGACAGCTCCCGGTCGTCGGGGTGGAGTCGCACATCGAGGTGGAAGATTGCCCGCCGGTCGTCTTGGGGGCTGGCGGCGAACGGATGCTCCAGGAGTGGGTCTTCGAGGTGCTCGGCCCACTGTTTGGCTGTCCACGTGGCCTGTTCGTCGTCCAGGGTGTAGGAGTCCAGCCCCGGCCAGTAGGCGACGACGGCATGTTCGGTCAGTCCGCCCACGAAGGGCACCGCGTATCCCAGCGCCTCGCTGAGCGGGTCGTGCGGGGTGTGGGTGCGTTCGTTGATGCGGGGGATCATGCTGCTGTTCCTCCCTTGGGACTGGGCAGGTCGCGGGCGGCTGCGATCAGGGAGCGCTCGCGCACCAGGTCGGCGTGCACGGTGATGTCACCCGGCGGGAGAAGGTCCAGGGCCCGGTCGATGGCAGCGAGCCCTGCGTCGTTTCGGCCGAGCCGACGCAGGGCGCCGGCCACGCGGAAGAGCAGGATCGGGTCTCTGGCGGTGTCGAAGCCCGGTCGGGAGCTGAGAGCCAGGAGCCGCTCTGCACCTTGGTCCAAGTCCTGGCCCAGCCACAGACCGTGCAGCAGAACGTGCAGCGTCTTGGTGTGCTCCCCTGCCTCCGCGAGTACCTCGTCCATCAATGCCAGGCCCTCCGGACGGGACTGGCCCAGCAGCGCGAAGGCGTACAGGGCGCGGCTGTAGCAATCCAGTGACCGGAGCGTGGTGCTCGGGAGCTGTTCGATGACGGCTTGGAGGGTGGGGCAGCGGAAATCGAACCGAAGGGCGCTCAGGTACAGATGCCGGAAGGTGCGGCTGGTGACCGGATCGGGGCCAGCGTCGGTGGCCTGCTCCGGGCTCAGCAGACCAAGAACGCTGTGCCCAGCGGAGCGTGCCGCCCATGCGGCATTCGCGCATACCTCAGCCGATTCGCGCCAGTCGGCACCGAGTTCGCGCAGATCCCCTGCCAGGCGGACCGGCCAGTACGTGTCGGCCGGATGAGCGGCGGCTCGGGCTTCCGTGTCGAGGAGAGCGCGGGCCCGGCCGGGGCGGCGTACGGGGAGGGTCACCGGCAGCTCCGGGCATCGGCGATGTGCACCAGCTGACCAAGGGCGGTGGTGGTGTACCAGCCGCAGTCGATCAGCGCGTCATGGTCGGCGTACTTCGGCAGAAGGCGGTCTTCCATGGCGCGCAGGTAGATCAGACACTCCGGGCATCGGCGCGAGAGATGCACCAGGTACCGGGGGTGGCCTGTGATGTATGTCTGCGCGCCTCCGGTGGCGTCGCGCAGACGCCATCCGTCCTCGTCGGTGGGCGTGTGCCAGGAGGGAGCGACGACGTGCACTGCATCTCCCCACAGCTCCCCGCCGGCCACGCCCTTGAGGATGACGACCTGGTCTCCGGGCTCGAAGTGGGCATGGGTGATGTCCCGGGCGGGCGTTAGCGGGTCAGGCGTCGGCGCGAACGCAGGTGTGGGCGGGGGCGTCGAGGGCGATGTCATACGAGTCCTTCCACGCGGATAGGGGTGGCGGCGGAAGGATCAATGGTCCGGAGGATCGCCGGTTTGGCTAACCGGCGATCGTCGTCTATGTTGCGCCCGGCTGGCCCGGGTGATCGCGCGGGCCGTCTCTCCCCACTCCGACTAGTCGGCTTCGTTCCCAGGAGCCTCGACGACGTGGATGTCTGCCGCTGCGAGGTCGACGGCCCTGTGCAGGGCGTAGATCGGCGCAGGGACCCAGAAGTCGAGAGATTGTGACCCACATCACTTACGTGTGTGGGGTGTTCAGAGTGGGCCCGTGCGTCCGGACCGATGCTTGCCGCTCCACTCTGGCGGCAGGGTGCATGACCTGGGGATTTTCATCCGGCTCAAATCTGGTAATTATGACGACGCTGGAAGGTGCGGTATCCGCTAATTTACCTACGGGGGTGGGGGGATCAAGTTTTAAGTGTCGCGGCCACCGAGAGGCGTACGGACGGCGAGTCCTGGCCCATCTTGGGTGGGAGGTTAAGCCTGCCCACCTTTTCCGGGCGATCATTCGGAAAGGGGGTGATAGACGTGCAGAATACTGGTCAGGATTCGCTTGCGGAGCTGAAGCGGTCACGGTCCAGGCGCCGCCTGCGGGCACGCTGGCGCCGTCGGCTGGGGACCGCGGTCCGCGTGGCGCAACTCGGCCTGATCGTCGTGCAAATCGCACAAGCGATCACGTCGTGGCCTGCTTGACCAGGGTGTACTGGCAGGAGCCCGCCATGTACGACGGGCTCCTGCCTTGCATCCACGTCTAACCCGAGCGGGGCCTGTCGTTGCTTGGCCGCGGCGCAGGCCCCGTCTTCTTTGTGGATGACTCTTAAGACTCTACCACTCAAACTAAATTGCCTGAGATCCGCGAACTAATTTTTGGCTTCACTCTTCATTATTCCAATGGCTATCCGAAACCGGATCTGTTCGTGAATATTCGTTTCGAGTCTTGCTGTGCGTGTATCGATCGAAATGCTGGCGCGATTTTCTCCCCCCGTCACCCATTTGGGGGGCGAGATTTCGTGCCTTCTCGTCCTGAGTGATGGGTGTGGTGCAGGTGTCCGGGCACGTCTTCGGTTGGGCGCCCGCGGTTCTGTCCAAGCGCAGGTCAGGTCCCCCGCTCAAGGTGAGCCGTAGCTACAGTCCGTCACGCGGCATCGGTAGGCAGGGCCACGGACTCACTCACCCATTCGGGTGAAGGGCATTCATTTTCGTGCCCGCTGATTCGCCCCCGACCTGGTGGCGGTTAGCGGAACGGGTTCTCCGTCCCACGGTCTGCCTCGCTGGCCGCATCGAGGAGTTCGAGCAGGTCAGAGACGTCCGCGTCACGCTGGTCGATCCACCAGCCAGCCCGGGTTACCAAGCGGGCCCTCTCCTCCAGCTCCGCCCAGTCGGCCTCGTCCCAGGCGCTCTCGATGACCAGCGCGGTGTGTGCGGCGGCCATCAGCTGGTGACGAGAGCGCTGCCCCCAGTCCAGGGCCTTGTCCGGGCCCTCCAGCGGCGGCATGTCGAACTTCTCGGCCCATTCGGCGGCGGCCTGCTGCTCCTCGGCGCGCTTGGCGGCGAGCCACTGCTCCTTGGACGCGGTGTCGGCGTCACGCGCCGCCTTCCAACAGTCGGTGCAGTCCCTCCCTGAGAGCCAGCGGGCGAAGCTGGCCCGCCGGTCAGCCGGTCGGTCGGACAGGTCGTGGGTGACCGAGTGGCCACAGGGGTGTTCGATGATCCAATGTGTACGGACGGCCATAGGCGAATCTCCTTGAAGACGTGCAAGGGGCGGGAAGTTGGGGTGCCTGCTCAGGCGTGTCCGCGTCGGTGCGTCGACCGGGGCGGAATGGTGCTCTAGCGGTGGCGTGCGGTTGCTGTGGTGCGCGGCGTCGGTACGGGCGGCGTGGTGTCCAGGGCGGGGCGTGGGCGGATCCGAGGTGCGGGGGTGCGGTGGGGCGGCAGGACGGCGATGGTCGCGCCGAGGTCTTCGGCTGCCTCGTGGACCTCGCGGGTGAGGAATTCGACCTGTCGGCCGAGCGAGGCGAGCCGGGCAGCGACCTGGCGGCCCTGCACGCTCTCCAGAGCGAAGGCGAACTGGCCTGCGGTTTCCAAGAGTTCCTGGAGGCGGACCAGCGGGCCCGCGTCGTAGCCGTGCTGGGTGGTGGTGAGCAGAGCTTCGGAGACGTCCGTTGCGGTGCGGGCCTCGACGACATCCCGGCGCAGTTCCTGCAAGGACACCTCGGGCACGAGCTCTGGGCGGTTGAAGCGCGAGACGTCCGGTCGCAGCACTCCAGGGGGAACGGGGCGCGGTAGCGCCTGCCCGGCCGCGTACTCGCTGTCGTAGTGCCCGATCACCTGACACTCCGGCGCATCCGGGTCACCGACCAGAGCAATCGTGGTGGACGTGTCGTCCTCGACCAGATCGGCGAGCGTGATCCGTCGACCGTCGGCGGCGTACCACGACTCCATCAGCTCCAGCTCACCACGCCTCTGGGCAGCCCGGGCCCTTTCGCTCCACATCTGACGCTCCTGGGCGTTCAGTTCGGTTGCGGGCTGGTGATGCTGGTCGGAGAGGTCGACGGCGATGGAGCCGTGGTCGGCCCAGGCGGCGAGATGCGGCCATACCCCTGCGTGCTGCTCCCGCTCAGCATCCGAGCCAGGAGTGGCGGGCTCATCGAGGACGCGGACGATCTCGGCATGGGACTCGGCGAGGCTGTCGAGGACGCTTCGCCACGCGGCGGTGTGTCGGGCGGGGGGAAGCTCGTCGAGCGCGCGGTGGGCGGCGGTCAGCAGTTCGTCGGCGCGCGGGGCAAGATCCATGGCGTAAGCCTCGATAGCTGCGCGGTTCCGGCGTGCGCGGGCTGCCGTGGCGGTGTGATGGTGGACGGTCCGTCCATAGCGGTCGCGGGTGGTGTCGAGCACGGTCTCCACCTCGCGGTCGAAGACGGCCATCCGCAGCCGGAAGTTACCTGCACGGGAGCGAAGTTCGGCCGTCGAAGGCGTGGGGGATATGGGGATCGGTTGCTCCTGGTGGTCGGTGTCAGCGGGACCGGGCCGTCATCGCGACCGGCCGGGGGCAGAGTCGGGGAATCGGGCGGTGGGCGCGTAGCCCGGCTCCGGCAGGGCCGACCGCGCGGGCGGCAGTGACGCCGTCGGTGTCATGCCGTACTGCGGTGACTGGCCAGCGGCTGCCTGTGCGATCCGGCTTCGCCGATCCGACAGGCCATTGGACTGGATGGGGCGAGGCGGCCTCGCTGCGGCAGCCGGATCGAGGGCGACGTCGGTCTGCACGTCGTAGCCGTGGCGGCGCAGGTCATGGACGGCCTGCCGGGTGCGGCGCGGTCCGTCGCGCTCGGGCTCGGTAAGTCGGAAGAGGCCCGGTTGGTCGGGGACGGGCTCGAACTGTTCCCGGACGAGGAACCAATGGGCCAGGTGCGCGGGCATGGAGGAGGAGAAGGTGGCGACGAAGCCGTGGTTGGGGTGAGCGCCGAAGGCGAAGTGGGTGGATGCGGCCAAGGCGGGGAGCTTTCGGTTGTGTCTGGGCGCGGGCACCGACGGACGGGTGGCTGTCTCAGCGGGCGGGAGGGGCGCAGCGCCCGCGTGGAGGGCTGGGCGCCGGCCCATCGGCGGTGCGTGCGGTGATGACCTGGTGGCGCCCGCGGCCTTCGGCCCGGCGGTCGTGGTGCAGGGTGATACGCCCGCAGGGGCTCGTGGCCGTGAACGTGGTTGTGCTCATGCGGGACGGCCACTGCTGGGTACTGGCGAATCTGGCGAGATGCGACTGGTGTTGGGCTGGCCAGCTGGCGGCCAGGTACCGCGGGCTGATGTGGAAAGAGCCGTCGCCCATGGGGTGTTCGGGGGGTGCCATGAAGTTCCTTGGGCCTGGTGCTCAGCGGCGCGGTGCGGGGGTGCCCGGCGGGAGGGCGCGAGGCGGAGCCGGCGCGGCGAGGCCGTTTCGCACACGTGGGGTGCAGGTGTGCGCCTGGCGGAGGAACGTCTCGCCGTGGGTGAGCCAGGTCTCGATGGGCGTCCAGGTTCGGGTAGCGCGCTCGCCGCGGGTGAGCGGGACGCCGGAGGCCAGCTCTTCGTGGACGGCCTCGGTGTCGGCCAGGGCTCCCGCCAGGCGTGCAAGGGCGGTGGCGTCCTCGGGCCACGGGGTGGTGGCGGGACGGCAGCGGTTCAGCAGCGCGGGCGCGTGGTCGAGCACGGCGAGGAAGTTGCGCCAGGCGTTGTCCAGGAGATCCTCGGTCGAGCTTCCGAGGGCATCGAACTCGGGCGGGGTGGCGTCGTTGTACTGGCCGGAGGCAACCATGGCCGTCCAGGTGCTGTGTTCGCTGCGGAGGCGGGCGAGCGCCGCGGCGACGGCGTCGGTGCTGCGGGCATGGACGGCGCGGTCGTAGGTCGGAAGGTACCGTTCGGTGATCGCTCGTGCCGCGAGACCGGGGGAGGGCGGCAGGACGACGCTTCGCGGGGCATGCGGGTCAGCGAAGCCCCCTTCCAGGGGCATGGGCGCGAAGGCCCCGATCAGGTAGTCGCGTTGGTGCCCGGGGCGCTCGGCAAGTAGGAGGCCGGTGCCGGTGGTGGCGTTGGTGAGGGTGGCCGCGTACGGGAGGCGGGTGGTGCGCACGGCGCGTCCGAGCTCGCCGCTGTCCCACAGCCACGGCACGAGGTCCTCCTGCCACAGGGGATGGGAGTAGATCTCGACCTGTGCATCCCACTGGCCGGGCAGCAGGCGGGCGACGTGGTCAGCCATGTCGCCGATGAACTGCCGGCTGCTGACACTGACGGTGGTGTGGTGCCGCTCGGCGCACCGGATCAGACCGGCCACCGTGGTACGGGAAGCGGTTGACTCGTTGGCCGGCAGGTAGTAGATGCCGGCTTCGCCGCGCTGGAATCCGCTCTCTCGCAGAGCGGTGTGCGCCCAGGGGTACTTCTCGCCGGAGGCGAGGGCGACGATGCCGTTGTGCCGACTATCGGTGAGGATGATCTCGGCGTCAGCCATGGGCGAGTGCCTCCCCGGACCGGAAGGCGGCGCGCAGGCTGCGGCCGTAGTTCCAGGCGTGCTCGCGGGACGCGGATTCCAGCTGATCGTACGTGGCCTGCTTGGTCATCTGGCCCGGGTGCTTGCGGTAGCGGTAGACCGGGACGGGCAGCAGGACCCCGGGGGCGAGGTTGGTCACGCCGAGGGCCATGTAGTCCTCGCCCTGGACGAGGCCGCCCATCGGCGCCGCCCGCACCAGGTCGGTGCGAGCCAGGATCGTCGTGGGGCCGATCGGAATGGTGTCCGACGGGCGCTTCCAGTACGTCCACACATCACCGGCCTGGTGCAGGCCGGGCGGCGTGGGACAGCGCCACAGGGTGGTCGAGCCGTCGGGGTGACGGTCCTCGCTCCATCCTGCGCACCAGCCCACTCCGGTTGATTCAAGAGCGTTGAGCTGCGTCGCCATGGCGTCGTCGGTGAACTCGTCATCATCGTCTGCCCAGTTCACATAGCGCGTGCGGACCTGGGTGAGGGCGAGGTTGCGGGCGCAGGCGGCGCCGACGGCCCGGGGGAGGGCGAGAGTGCGGATGCGGGGGTCGGTCACGAGCGGCGCCGGCAGGCGGGCGGGGTCGGCGCCGTCGATGGCGATCACCGCTTCCCACGGCACGGTCTGCCGGGTGAGGCTGGCGTGCATGGCGGTCAGGTAGTCGAGACGTTCGTCGTGCAGGCGGGTCGCGATGACGATCGTGATGCGGGGAGTGGGCAGGTCGGTCTCCGGTGAGGGGCGGGAGGGGTCAGCGGCGTGCAGTGGTTCGGGGCCTGCCCAACGCGGTGGCGGGAACGGTGGTCGGAGGCGCGGGTGGGTGCTGGTTGGTGGCCGGTGTCGCGTGGCGGAGATTCACGCCGATGCCCTGCGTCGCGAGCTGGTGGGTTACCGCCTGGATACGAAGTGCACGACCCGCCTCTCCGTACGCGGTGGGCAGGAGGAAAGCGGCTCGGTGCGGGTGGTACTGGAAGCCGTGCGCGTACAGGTGTATCCGTGCCTCCTCGGGCACGCTGGCATAAGGGGTGCCCAGCACTCCGTCCTCGTACCAGACCAGAGTGACGACCTGGTCGGCCTCGGGCGGGATGTGAAGCAGTGGCGGCTCAGGCCGTTCCCGGGCGTTGCGGCGTACGTCGATCAGGGCGCACCTGTAGTGGGGCAGGAGACGCCGGGTGACCGCGGCGGCGGCACGCAGCGGGTCGCCGCCGACCTTGATGCCGTTGGGCTCGCCCACACCATCGAAGTGGTGCGGCTTGAGGGTCCCATCGCGCAGGGGTGCGACGAGGAACTGGTGGCGGTGCAGGGGCCGATCGATGACGCAGAGCCGTTGGCCGGCGGGGCCGTCGAGCAGCGCGTGGTGGCGGAGGACGAACTCGGAAAACGCCCAGCTGACGAGGCCGTTGTCCCAGACCTCTTCCGCAAGTGGGAACTGGTCGCGGTAGGCGCCGTGCTGGCGATATTCACTGGTCCAGGTGCCGGGCAGGCGGGCGGCGAGGGAGGCGGCGAAGGAGGACAGGTCTGCGCGGTGGTGGGGCATGGGCTCCTTGGGGCCGAGGTGTTTCGGTTCGGGTCAGCGGTGGCGTGTGCTCGGCTTGGGCGGTGGAGGTGCTGGGCTCTCCCGTGGGGAAGGCGCCGGGAAGAAGCGGTGGAAGTCGAGGTGGTTGCTGAGTTCCTTGGCCGCGTCGCGGAGCGATTCCGACGTGCGCCGTAGGTAGGCGCGCCCCGTGGCATGGTCGATGACCATGCGGTGTTCCAGTTGCTGCCTGTCGGCCGGGCGGGAGGACCGGCGCAGGGAGAGGGCGGTCTCCGCCGTCTCTGCGAAGTACGGTGCGGCGAAGCACGCCATGGTGGAAGCCGTCGAGAGGCGGGCGAGTACAGCACTGCCGTCTCGGTTCGTGCTGTGGGCGGTCTGGGCGAAGTCGGCGGTGAACTGGACGACGTCGCGGGCGAGGGACTGCGCGTCGGCGGCGTGCTGGATCAGCTCGGCGTAGGACGGCGCGGCCGGCATATGGCCGGTGCCGTCCAGCAGCCGCCACTGCTCCGCGGCGTCGAGGAGTTTGACCTTCATGTCGTCGAACGCGGCGATAAGACGGAGAGTGTCGTCGCGAGGTATCAGTTCGCGCTGGACATTGGGATTCATGAGCCTCTTGTTGTCAATGCATGCGGGCGTCGGTGTCGAAGAGCGCTAGCTCGTGGCTGTGCAGGAGGTGCTGCACGATGAAGCTCCGGCCCGCGACTTTCCACAGGCCCCTGCCACGGTTGAGGTGCGCGATGGCGTCCATCTCGACGGAGGTCAGGCCGAGCAGAGAGGCCGCGGCGTGGAGCTGGTCGGTCTCCTGGCGGTAGATGATGCGGGTGGAGCAGTCGGCGAGGAGGCCCTCGGCCAGCGCCCGGCCTTGTGATCCGGCGTCGCCTGCGGTGAGCAGATCGCTGAGCCGGTGGATCACCATCAAGTTCGCGATGCCGAGGCCGCGGGAGAGCTTCCACTGGGCCTGCATACGTTGCAGCAGTCCGACATGGCCCATCAGACGCCATGCCTCGTCGTAGACGATCCACCGTCGGCCGCCGCGCGGGTCGGTGAGGGCGGACTCCATCCAGGCGGAGGCACAGGTCATGGCGAGAACGAGGGCGGTGTCGTCACCGCCTCCGCCGAGCCGGGACAGGTCGATCGTGAGCATCGGTGTGCTGGGGTCGAAGCGCACGGTGGAAGGTGCGTCGAACATGCCGGCCAGGTCGCCGTGGACCAATCTCCGCATGGCGTGGGCGAGATCGGACGCTGCCTCGCCGAGCCGTCCGGACATCATCCCTGCAGCTTCGTCGAGCTGGGTAGGGTCGTTGAGGGCGGCGGCGACGTCGCCGAGAAGCGGGGCCCGGTCGGCGGCTTGGGCGCGGATGACCACGGCGTTGAGGGCGACGTCGAGGGCGGTGTGCTCCATGGGCAGCAGGTCCCGGCCGAGGACGGTCCGCGCCAGGGAGCCGAGCAGCAGCAGACGCCTCTTGCGGATCTCGCCGACCCAGTCGGCCTCGGAGATGCTCTCCGGGCATGGCGCGGCATCCAGGGGGTTGAGGCGGCCGGGCAGCCCGGGGCCCAGCGCGACGGACGTACCGCCCAGCGCCTGCGCTACCGGCGTCCACTCCCCCTTGGGATCGCAGGGGACATAGACCCGGTAGCCGAAGGCGACCGACCGGAGGGCGAAGCTCTTGGCCAGCGCGCTCTTGCCCTGGCCGATCACCCCTGCCAGCAAAACGTTCGGATTCGTGAAGCCCTCCACACGGCCGTAGAGCGCGAACGGGTCGAACACGAAACTGCCTTCGGCGTGGACGTCGCGGCCGATGTAGATGCCCTCTGCCCCCAGCCCGCCCTCGGCGAGGAACGGATACGCTCCCGCGACGGTGGCAGTGGTCATGCGGTGGGCGGGCAGTCTGAGCTTGTTGTTGCGGGAGGACGCGGGGCCGGGTCGTCCCGCGGGCGGGAAGAGGGGCGCCGGCATCTCCTGCTCCTCCACACCGGTGCCGCTGGCGTAGACGGCTGCTTCGACGCGGGCCTTCGCGGTTGCCTCGGCGAGCTGCCGACGGGCGGTTTTCCGGGAGGCGCGGTCCGTGCCGTGCGGGGTGAACAGGGGGCTGGCGCTGGCACGGCGGGCGCGGCGCGCGGGTCGGTGGCTTATGGCAGGGCGGCTTTCACGTGATGACGGTCTGGACGCGGTGGAGGGTCAGACGCGCGGGGAGGCGCGGAAAATCAGCGGCTTCCGGTAGCCCTTGCCATCGCCCGCCCAGTCCAGCTCGATGTAGCCGTCGGCGAGGTAACGGCTGGAGCCCGCCCGGTGCTTGAGGGTCCCGGTTTCGTACGAGCCGTTGCCGTTGCTGCTGCTGTGTGCCAGCGCGTGCTTCAGGCCGGTGTAGTTGGCGTACTTCACGAGCGGGTCCGTGCCCTTCGCGCTTTGCTTGGTCTGCAGGTGGAAGCGGGCCTTGGCGAACCGGTTCTTCGGGGCCGAGTAGGGGCCGTCCCAGTTGACCTTGGCCGTGGTGTAGATGTAGCCGCCGCTCCGCTTGGCGCAGAGCCGGACGTCGAAGTCCCAGTTGTCGCTGTCCGGGTTGAACGACGGGTCGTCGACGGTGTAGCTGCTGGTGGTGCAGTGGTAGCTGGCGGCGGAGGCCGGTGTGGCGGTGACCAGGGCGGTGGTGCCGGCGAGGGCGGCGAGGATGGCGGCGGTGGAGGTGGAACGCTTAAGGGCGCGCATTTGGTGCCTTTCGGTGATGGGTTACTGGCTGCTGGGGGCGGTGTGGCCGTGCAGCGGGGTGTTGAGGTCGCTCGGAGTGGTCTTGCGGCGGACGCTGTGCCCGGTGGCCAGATGGCGCTGGCAGATAGTGAGGACTGGCGGTCCCTCCGGTAGCCGTTCCGGGCGGCACTCAGTGGAGGTGGTGGACGCTGCCGGCAGGAGGTGGAAGGCGGAGTGGATCTCGGCAATGGCCTGCCACAACCGGGTGTGTGCGACGGAGAGGTGCCGGCTCGCGCCGGGAAGCGGAGGGCGCGTTGTGTCGGCGAGTTGGTCGAGTAGCCGGTGCAGGGCGGCCAGGTGGGCATGGAGCACGTCGAGGTGAGCGCGGTCTGCCGGCTCCGGCGATGCTGTCTGGGCAAGTGCGCGGGTGTGGTGGCGGATGCCGGCGGTGGCGGCGCGGAGGTAGGGGTGCGCGTCGTCGGCGTGGGGAGGCGAGTTCAAAGGTGCGGGGGTCCTTGCTGCCGCCGTATCAGTGGAGAGGGCGGGGGGTCAGAGAGTGGTGCGAGCCAGCGGCAGTGCGGAGACGGCGAAGGCGTCGGGCTGCTGGTAGTTGAGGCGTCGCAGGTCGACACCGGCGGTGACGGCGGCGGTCTCGATCTGCGCGCAGGCAGCGTCCAGGAGGTCGTCGCTCTGGGCGGTGACGGTGACCAGTCCGGTCAGGGCGACATCAGCGTGTCCGGCGATGAGCTGCCGCTCGCGCTGCTTGACGTCGGCGTATTCGACGCTGTCCTCTTCGCTGTCGACCTGGCCGCGCCGGGCGCGTTCGCTGGCGTCGGCCATGATCGCCGACTTGCGGCGCTGGACGTCGCGCAGCGCCGACTCGATTCCCTGGGGCACGTACACCAGGGACAGGCTGCGGCGGACCCCGGCGGTGAACATCAGGCCGTGGAGGAATCCGGCGCCGACTTGGATGCGCGGCCAGTTCTCCACCCAGTAGGTGGCGTGGCGGGCGGAATCGGTGGCCAGTCGGTCCCAGTCCTCGACCTGGACGACGGGTCCGGCGGCGGCGGGATCGGCTTCCGCGCGGCCGGTCTCGGACCACTGCTGCAGGGCCGACAGGGCTTTGGGGTCGTAGGCGGTGCGGATGACGGCGGCGACTTCCCGTGCGCTGAGCCAGCCGGTGACCGTTAGTCCGGCATTCCGGGCGGCCTGGGCGACGCTGGCCGTGGTCTGCTGCATGACGGTGAAGGCACCGGGCAGCCCGCCACCGGCCTGCGAGATCAGGCGTCTGGCGGCTTTGAGGTCCAGGGAGATCGCGAGGTACGTCTCGTGCGGTGCTGCCGCGGGTCCGGCGGCGGCAACCAGTTCGGAGTAGACCTGCCCGGCGACCGGGGTGTCGGGTCGGCCGTGCTGGGTCCAGTGCCGGGCGAGGGTATCGCCGCTGTCGGGGACGGTGCGCTCCAGGACCTGCACGGTGGCGACGTGTCCGGTGCGGGCGATGCCCGCCAGAGTTCGGCCCCACCCGTTGACGTTGTGGTTCTGCGTCGCGGGGTCGAGCAGGGCGAACGCTCTGCTACTGACTCGGGCGATGGCGGTGAGGGTCTGCTGATGAGGATCGTGAATGGCGGCCGAGCCGGTGGCGGAGTCGCCGGGAGTGACGACCTTGAGGGAGGCGGAGGTGCCGGGCAGGTGCAGGACGCCGTCCTGCCGGGGCCGGGTGATGGGACGGGCGAGCCAGAGGGTCTGCCCAGTGCGACGGCGGTTTGCGTAGCGCGCCACGATGGGGGCCCAGTCGATCAATGAGCGGCCGTGCCGACGGTTCGTCACCAGGGCAGCGACGGCCGCCCACAGCGGTGCGAGGGCGATGGCGCCAACGAGCCCGGTCGTCATGACCGTCACCAGAAGCAGCGCCAGTGCACCGGATACCAAGGCGAGTTGGGAAAGAGTAAGACCGAGGAGAATGCCGCGGCGAGACCGGTGCGGAAACTTCACCGAGACCGGGGCGACGGAGAGATCAGACAAAGAGCAGTGGTCCTGGGCGCGGGGCTGGGGGCGGGAGACGGAGACCTCCCGCCCCCAGGGGTCGGACAGGGGTTAGGTACCGGTCGGCGGGGGTGACGAGGGACTGACGGACTGTGGCTCGGAGGGCGTCGCCCCCTGCGGCGGCGGGGTCGTGGTGGGCGGCCTGGACTGCCATCCGCCGGCCTGGCCTGCTGCGGCGCCTTCTCCGGAGCCGCCTGCTGCTGAACTTCCGCCTACGTGCCCGCTGGTGTCATCGGCGGCATTGGTCGGCGGCGGCTGGACGGCCTTCTCCAGCCCCGACTTGGCGGCATCACCGCCTGATGAGACCCCCGAGTCTCCGCCGGAGGACGTGGCGGTGATGTCGCCGGGGAACTCTCCGGAGCCTGCGGCGGGGCCTTGGGGAGCTGCGCCCGCCGCGGCGGCTGCTCCGCCGGTTCCGGCGGTGGCGGCCATGGAAGCACCCTTGCGTCCGGCACGTTCGGCGTGCTGCCGGGCCATCTGGGCACCGGCGCCACCGGCGCGGTGGATCGACTCCCCGTCTGTGCCCTCGGCCGCCCAGTGGACGAACTTGAACACGGCGTATGGGCACAGCAGTACCAGGACCATGATCACGATCCCGGACAGGACGTCGGCGAGTGCACCGAGCCCGCCCTTGGGAGAGGTGTTGCCCATCGCGGCGACGCCGAGGACGAAGATGATCGTCATCAGCAGCTTGGAGACCACGAGGGTGGCGGTGGCTTCGATCCATCCCTTACGCCAGCGGCGGGCGGCTTCCCAGCCGCCACCGGCACCCGCGAAGATCGCGAGGGTGACCATGACGAGGATGCCGACCTTGCGGACCAGCATTACGCACCAGTACAGGACGGCGCCGAGGGCGACTCCGAGGCCGGCCACGGTGGCGACCATCCAGCCCAAGTTGGATAGCGCGCCGATCTCCGAGACCTTCACGGTGCGTCGCACAGCCGTCTCGACGGACTGGTGTGAGGCCCGGAAGAGGCCGTCGGACAGGGCGTCGACCACTTCGATGGCGATGGTGGTGGCGGCGATGGCGCCGAAGGCAAATAGGCAACCCGACATGGTGCCGGTGAAAGCCTGGGCGAGGGCCTGGCCGTCGCGTCGGACGGCGGCACGGATGAGCTGCGCACAGAAGGTGGCGACCAGGATGGTCAGCCCGATGGGCAGCAACATCTCGTAGTTGTCGCGGAACCATCCCGCGCTCAGGTCGACATGGGTGGTGGAGTTGACGGCTTTCGCGGCGAGGTCGGCTGCCGCGGCGGCGAGTTCGCCGGCGCTCTTGGCGATCCAGTTGCCGATCGCCGCGCCGGGGTTAGAGGCGAAGTCGATCGCGTCGCCGGCTGCGTCGGTGGCCGAGCAGACCTTGTCCGCCAGGGGCAAGTCACAAAAGGCCATGGGAGCGTGTCTCTCCTTTCGGAATCAGGCGGTCAGGGCGCGACGCGAGGGGAGATGGCGGCCAGGGAGCAGTCGTGATGGGGCCGGCACTGCACGGCGAGCGTGATGGCGCGTTCCTCGGCACCGCCGCCGTGCTTCTTCCAGGCCATCTTCTGCTTGCCGTTGACGGTGACGACGTAGACGTACGCCTCGGTGATCGCTGACGGGTCGTCCGCCAGGGCCTGCTTGAACGTGCTCGGGAAGTGCCCCTCGGCGGCCGTGCCAGTGGCGTGCTGGTCCTGGTCGGCCATACGCGACCACAGCACCGGATCAGGTACCTGGCCGGAGACCGAGGTCCAGTCGGCGTACTTCGCCTCGCCGGTCATCCATGCCTGCATGCCGTCGAGTTGCTGGCCACGGCTGGTATTCCGGGTGTCGTAGGACCACAGCATCGTCGCGGCGGCTTTGGCGTAGGCGACCGGATCAGAAGTCTGTGGCGGCTTTGGCACCGAGCCGGTTCTCACCGGCCGGTCCGGCGCGGGCGGAGGCGAACTGCTCGTCGGTATGGGGTGCTCTGGGGGCTGCTCGCTGCGGCCGGTGAGGAGGGCCGCGCCGCCGGCGATGGCCAGCAGCACGGTCAAGGCGAGGGCGACGATCGCGATGCGTCGGTTGGCCGGCCAGCGGAAGCCGTACGCGGATCGGGATCGGGGAGAGGGGGGCTTGGACATCAGTGGATCTGCGACCCCAGCGAGCTGAAGAACGCGACCACACCGTTGGCGGCGCCGAGGCCGAGGGCTGCGCCGGCGGAGACGGTGGCGCCTTTCTTGCCGTTCGCCTCGGCCTGGTGGCCGCCCGAGTGATGGCCCCAGGCCCACACACCGAGCGAGACGGCCAGGGCGCCAACGACGGCGATGATGCCGAAGAGGTTGATCGAGTTGACGACGGACTTCAGGACGGAGAGGCCGGGCAAGCCACCGTCCTGGGGTGTGATGCCGGGGTTGTAGGCGAGGTAGACGATCGCGCGGTCTGCGAGTGACGTGGTGATGGCAAAGCTCCTTGCATGCCAGGCAGGGGACAGCCCGGCGGGAAGGGGAGAAGAGAGCAGAGGGAGGGGCGCCGAGCTCCAGGTGCGGAGGAGAGGCGACGGGCCGAGCGGGCGGCATCAGACGACGCGGCGCGCGGCGAGAATCGACCAGTCCGCGATCGGGGTGATCCGGACCGGCTTGGACGTCCGGGGGGCCTCGATGACCAAGCCGTCACCGAGCGCCATGCCGACGTGTTCGGGGCGGGAGGCAGTGCCCCGGCTGAAAATCAGATCGCCGGGCTTCAGGCTCTGCGGCGAGACGGCCTTGCCATCACGGACCTGCGTGTATGTGGTGCGGGTGAGCTTGACGCCGGCGTGGGCGTACGCCTGCTCCGTCAGCGAGCTGCAGTCGCAGCGGCCCATCGGGTGAGGTCCGCGTGGGGAAGTGCAGTGTCCGCCCCACTGGTAGGGCGTGCCGAGCTGCTGCATTGCCCATCGCATGGCCTTGCGAGCCCTGGGGGCGGCACCCTTGGGGATCTTGTAGCCCTTCGGGACCTTGCCTTCGGGGATGGGGCCCCAGCTGGAGCCGTCCTTGCTTGGGACACACACCGAGGAGGCGCCCGATGACGCGTCCTGGGCGTCTTTGCCCTGCGCGGAGTGGGGGAGCGACGCGGTGATGGCCCTATCCAGCGCGGTAGCCAGGCTTTCCCACCGCGCGTACGCGTGGGGGAAGCCGGACTTCTGGACGCGTTGGGCGGCCTGCGCGACGGTCAGCTGCTGCCAGCCGTGAACCTTCTCCAGCGCCTTGTAGAACCGTGTCGTGGCGTAGACGGGGTCATGGAGCTGCTGGGCGGTGCCCCAGCCCTGGCTGGGCCGCTGCTGGAACAGCCCGACCGAGTCGCGGTCGCCACTGCCCAGGTTGCGCAGGCGTGATTCCTGCATCGCGGTGGCCAGGGCTACAACCTGGCCGCGGGCTGGCACGTTGAGGCTGATGCCGGTGGTGATGATGGTCTGGGCGTTGGGGATCTGTGTCGCGGGCAGCGTGAGGTCTTTGATGTGGACGTGCTTGCTGTCCGCGCCGTCGAGGAGCTTGGTGATCTTCTTCGTGGCCGCGTTGGTGTTGCTACCGGTGGTGAGGCAGTCGCTGAACTGCCCGCTGTTCTGGGCGGCTTGGCTGGCGGTGGCCATCATCGTGGCCGTACCGAAGAGGAGAACGGGGGAGAGGACGACGACGCCGAGGCCGGCGGCGAGCGCCTTCAACCTGTGCGGCCCGCTGGCCGATCACCGTTTTCAGGCAGGGGCGGGTAGCGAGAGGTCATAAATGTCCTTGAGTGCAGTTCCGGCGTGCCGCGTGCGCGTGGAGTGGTGGAGGGGGCGGCGGCCGGGGTGGGCTGTCGAGGTGTAGGTCGGCTTTGGCGAGTTGCCGCTCGCCGCGCCGGCCAGGGTGTGGGCTAGGGGTGCCGGGGCAGGGGGAACCTCCGTGAGGCAGGGTGGGGTTCAGTCAGCGGCGGTGTTGCGCCGGGGCAGTTCAAAAACAGTAGGCCCAGATTGGCAGTTGACCAAAAAGCTGACGTGAGGGGCCGGATTCCGACCCCCCTGCACGACACTTCTTGGTCGTCGGCAAATTCCCCTCTACAGTTTTGGGACTCCCCCCGCCCTCTGCTTGCAGCCCCGGGCTTCTGTACGCCTATTTCGGCTCGCGGGGACTTACACGTGCGACGGGGAGCTATCCCACCTTAAGCTCCCACCCGAATCGGGGTTCTCTTTGCCCTTTTCCCTTCACCAGGGCGATGCTCTCAGCGTCCTCGCCGATCTTCCGGACGACTGTGTCGACTCCGTCATCACCGACCCGCCGTATAACTCTGGGGGCCGGACCGCGAAGGAGCGCACGACCCGCTCCGCGAAGCAGAAGTACACCTCCGCCGATGCCGGCCACGGCCTGGCTGACTTCACCGGCGAGAACATGGACCAACGCAGTTACGGCTTCTGGCTGACACAGATTATGACCGAGGCGCACCGGCTGACGAAGCCCGGCGGCACGGCGCTACTGTTCACCGACTGGCGCCAGCTCCCCGTCACCACCGATGCGATCCAGGCGGCTGGCTGGCTGTGGCGGGGTGTGCTGGCCTGGCACAAGCCGCAGGCCAGGCCCCAGAAGGGGCGCTTCACCCAGAACTGCGAGTTCATTGTCTGGGCCAGCAACGGGTCCATCGACGGTTCCCGTAACCCGGTCTACCTGCCCGGCCTTTACAGCGCCTCGCAGCCGTCGGGCAAGCAGCGGCAGCACATCACACAAAAGCCCGTCGAGGTGATGCGCGAGCTGGTCAAGATCAGTCCCGAGAGCGGCACGGTACTCGACTTCTGCGCCGGCTCCGGCTCGACAGGGGTCGCGGCCCTGCTGGAGGGCCGCGACTTCATCGGCGTAGAGAAGACGAAGCACTACGCCTCGATCGCAGCGGACCGTTTGACGGAGACGATCCGCAAAAACCTCACTCAAGACGACGTGACACTCACTGCCTGACGCCCAACACCGTGACGTGCGGGAGAATTTGGACCCATCTCCGTACCGGCGGGCCCATTAGTACCCTGCCGAAAGTTCCAGTGCAATTACTCGCCACGCTTCCCGTTTCCCCTTTTTCACGGCTCGTAGGAGGTCATTCCCATGCCTGAATCCGTAGACCCGCCTGCCGACGGGGAGTTGGAACCGGTACACATTCCAGATGCTCAATTGGAGGGGATAGAGGCCAGCGTCCGACGGCTGATGGAGCAGTCGGCGCAGCAGGCCCAGCAGCTCGACCACCTTGCCTCAACCCCGACTGCCGGGGGCGGCGGTTCTCCGTTCGCGGCGTTCGGCCTGCCGGGGCTCGGCGGAGCGGCCCCGGCAGCGCCGCCGGAGCCACGTCCCATTCTGGAGCTGGAGGGCGAGGCGTACGAGGACGAACTCGACGCACTGAGTGACTGGGTGGACGATTGCCTCCTCCCGGTCTACGGGGCGGAGGTCACCACGGCGGCGCCCTGGTGCCTGCAGTGGCAGGAGCACGCCGACGTCGTCGCTTGGCTTCATGCCCTCTGGCTCGCCTATCAGCAGCACAAAGATCCCGAAGCGGGCCTGTCTGGGATGCTCGTGTGGCATCGGGACTTCCTGACCCACACCATCGCGGCGATCCGCTCGCCTGGCGGTCCGCTGTCGGCGTGCATGACCTCCCCGGACCGCCCCGCTCACCGAGTCCTTCCCGGCCCCCCGCCGTCGGCGCGAGCCGAGAAGGCAACAGAGGCCGAGCCGGAGTCATCCGCGTCCGGTGAGCACGAGCTGGCGTCATGACCGGGGGGCGCCCGGCCTTCGGCCTGAGCTTCGACCCTCGTGCGCTCACCGACCTCCTCCAAGCCCCCACCGACATTCGCGATCTCACCCTCGCCTACCTGCAAGAAGTTGTGAACGCCGAGCGATTCGGGATTCGGCTCACAGGTGATTTGAAGGACTATCGCAAGTTGTTCGTGGATTCCCGGCGGGAATGGCGCGTTGTCTACGGCCTCCGACCAGCGCCCGAGACGTCCACCTACCGGCAGGAAGTCCACGTCGTCGCCGTTCGGCCACGGGCAGGCAACGACGTCTACGACACGGTCGGACGCCGCCTGGGGATGGCCAGCCGACCGCTGAGCGCGCGCACTCACGCGGCGCGCTCCCGCTCCCCGCAGCTCACGACCCGCAACTCGGCTCCGATGCCCTCTGCGGTACCGGGCCTGCCGCACCCCACGCGGGCCCCCTCGCACCGTCACGCCCGCTGACTCATATAGCGCTGGCGATGCCTCCTGGACCAGCGCTGGTGCCTGTCCGGAGCGTGGCCTCCCAATTCGACCGCTGCCGGCTGCCCCACGGATTCGATTGAACTCAACCTGGGATCGGGCCCGCAGCCCGCGGACGAGGCAACCCGGGCTCTGGAGCGAAGGCTCGCGACCGACGGAGACCACTTCGCACTCGGGTACTCCTACACCCACGACTACCCGGGCGACCCGGTCATCGTGGCGGCGCTGCGTGCCCTCGATGGCCGCTCCTCCCCCTTCCGTGTCGTGATCGAAGAAGTCGATAGCGACGCCCGGACCTACAGCCTGCGCGAGGGTGGCTTCGCCACGGTCGGAGAAGCCCTCCAGTGGTGCGATGACCGGCTCAGGGGCAAGGCCGGACCGCTCCCACCCGTCAGGCCGGCCACGTCACTCGTCCGCCCGACTCCCGCACCGAAGGCACCTGCTCCACGGCCGCCGGGCCGATCGCGCTGAGCCTCGAAGCGACCATGCGCGGCGCAACATAGCCGACGATCGCCGGTTGGCCAAACCGGCGATTCTCCGGACTCTTATATGGCTGCCGGGACGACAGCTCTGGCCGCCTCTCCACACATTCCCCCTTCCGGAAGGAGGCTTATTCCGCATGCGCTCAACACGAATTGCGAAGGTCGTCGCGATGCTCCATTCTCGCCCCGCCGATCGCCTCAGCGGCGGTGGCTACGGATGTCCCGGCTAACGCGGCGAGTAGCCCCCAGGTCTCCCGGCCGTGTGACCGTCCTGGCTCGTGGGTGATCGACACGAAGGCCGTGACCATCCGCTCGGATGCGTCGTCGAAGTCGACCCCCCCATCGGGATTCTGTACTGCGGCCACAAGTTCACCGTCCACAAGACCCGCGGTAACTGGCACTACATCACCAACACGACCACCGGCGAAAGGGGCTGGGTCTCCAGCACCTACGTCTACCGCAGGTCTACATGTGCCTCGACTGATGTAACCGCCCCCGCATACCTCGCCTCGCTTTCTCCCTTCAACTGTTAGGAAATCTCCTTGCGCCTTTCCCGTCTTGCCGCCGCCGCAGCCGTGACCGCGGCCATCGCGCTGCCTGCCGTCACCGCTCCGGCGGCCAACGCCGCAGCCCCGGCATCCTTCGCTGCCTCCGCCTCGTGTGACAAGTCCGGGCCGTACAAGGTCCATGCCAGCGCTGTCACCATCCGCTCGAAGGCGTCGTCGAAGTCCACCGCTGTCGGGGTTCTTTACAAGAGCCACAAGTTCACCGTCCACAAGGTGACCAAGTCCGGTTATTGGGTCTACATCACGGACAAGAAGACCGGCGTAAAGGGCTGGGTCTCCGGTGTCTACGTCTACCCGACCGTCTACACCTGCCTCCACTAAGAGGCCACGCCGCGCTGTCAATTTCCGCCGGTGAGTCTCAAGGAGTCGCTGCACATGAAAGGAATGCACTGTGCTTGATGACATGGACGATGTCATGGGCGTCATCACCGAGCAGATCGAGGCCCGCTTCGGTATGAGCCTTCTCGAACTGCAAAGGGCTGTCACAGCGGCTCCGCATGAGAACCGTGAGGCCACCGAAGTCGTTCATTGGCACGGCCTGCTCGCCGAGTCCCAGAAGGTACTGGAAGAGGCCGAAGACAATCTCGTCGCGGTACTCGAAACCCAGCCGATTGAACTCGATGACCCAGCTATGGAAATGGCTCACCGAGTAAATGCAGCCGTCTCCGCCAGGAACGGGCGAGCCGGGGTCGTGCAGTGGCTTCTCGACCTCGATGCCCCTGGGAAGAAGGGCCTGGCCGCGGAACGGGCGGCTCGCTTCAGCCGCGGGGCCCGGGAGCTCCCGGTCGGAAACCAGGGCCTGGCCGCGGAACGGCTGGCGGCCCGTCTCAGCGGCGGGGCCCGGCAGGGCCCGGCCGTGCAGACCACCACGCCACCCCGGCCCGCTACTGTACCGGAACCGGTATCCCGACGGGTGCCCCTGCGGTGAGCGTCCGGCTCAAGCCCAGCACCCTGGACCCCCGGCTGGAGCAGGTTTTCGACGCTCCTATCGCCGAGCTGTACGCGACAGCCACCAGCCCGGATGCCTCCGCCGCCTTGACCCGCGCCATGGAGCTGCGTTCGTTCCTCGCCCTGGCCGAGGAGCAGGTCGTCCGCGTCCGCGACCGAGTCCGCCACGCCATGGCTGCCGAGCACGACGTGGACGAGCTGTCCGCGGGTGACCTGCGATTTGACGCGCAGTGGCTGGACGCTGCGCTCGACGCCCGCAACAGCTACCGAGCCGCCCTGGGTGACCTGCTGCGGACCATGCCGACTGCGTGCCAGCAGCCCCGGCCCGTCCGCATGGCACAACCGGTGGCCGCCACCACCCTCCCCACTGCCGCCCCGGCACCGCAGCGTGCCGGGGCGGCCCGGGCCCGACCGTGAAAGCCCCCGATTGCCTGACCACATCACCTCCCCCGAGGTAGCCGGACGGATCCAGGACCTCTACGGCGCGCCGCTGGCCGACCTTGAAGCCCACGCCCAGGAGCAGCCGCCCGGCATGCTCGCCGCCCTTCTCGGCATGCACCGAGACCTTGCCGTCGCCGAGCAGAGCATCACCGTCCAACGCGACCTTCTCGGTCAATTCGTCCACCCCGATCGACAGATCGGCGGACACGAGGTGACGCACGTTCTCGACTGCGCCCGGCGCCTCGCCGAAGCAGTCGCTGTCCGCGACTTCCAGGCCAAGACGGCTTTCGCCGTCCTCCAGAGCCTGGGTCGCGTCGCCTCTGCCGAGGGGCGCGCCGCCTCCTCCGAGCCGGTAGCCGCCTCCGTGCCGGCCCTGCCTGCTACTCCTGCCTCGGCCGCGAGCACCGCTCCGAGCCGCTGACCGCGCGGGTACCCCGCTCACTCACCCAGGAAGTTCCTCCCTTGGCTACCACCGGTCTGCCCCCCGACGCCGACGCCGACATCGCCCGCGTCACTGAGGTACTCGCCATGATCACTCCACGATGGAACGTGCGGATCCTGCTGGCACTGTCCGGCCCGCCGCTCCGCTACAACGAAGTCGCGGACAAGATCACCTGGCTGCAAAACGGCCAGCTCCACTCCAAACTTCAGGCCCTGTGCGAAGCCGGCCTAGTCCAGCGCACCGAGCACACCCCGCGGCACGTCACTTACGGCCACACCGATCGCGGCGCCGCCCTGCTGCCGGTACTGCCGCTGATCGTCACCTGGGCAGAGGAACATCTGGAGCAGGCGGACCGGCCGCTGCCCGCGATCGAGCAGATCGAGGACAGCCTCACCCTCCTCACCCGTCGGCACGCCGCTGCAATCCTGTGGGTGCTGAAGTCCCGGGGGGAAGCCAGTGGTCGGGCTCTGGCCAGGACGGTCATGCCCGGCTGTGACTGGACCAACGTCTACCCGCCCCTGCGGCAGCTCGTGGCCGACGGCCTGGTCGACACCGCCGGCATCGGGAAGCCCTACAGCCTGTCTGGTGCCGGCGACGCCCTCGGGCCTGTCTTCGGTGCTCTGTCTGCATGGTCGGCCGGGCAGCCCCTCACCCAGGCCGCCCGGCACCCGCTCTGGGGACGTCCGGTCACTGCGCCCGCTCCGAAGAAGTGGGTCAGCAATCAGTCGCGGCTACCAGCCCCAACCGCCACGCCCGCGCCGAGCAGGAACGGCCAGGTCTCCGCCCTGACGTGGCAGCACCGTGACCTCTTCTCCCATACCACTCCCGCTCGTTCGGGAGCGGCAGCACTTGCGGCGGGAGGACCTCGCCGATGAATAGCTCCCCCTCCACAGGCACCGTGCAGGATGCCCGCTCGGTGCTTTCCTGCCAGGCCCTGATCCGCTTGGTCACCGAGATCGACGACCATGGCCCCGTACCCCTGCGCCGGCTGGCCAGCACCTTCGCTGATCTCAGCGAGGCCCGCCTTCGCCGGGCCACGGACTGGGCCCGCGACGTCGGCCTCGTCCGCGTCCGGCCGGGAGACCGCCTCGGACTGACCACGCCTGGCCTGGAGTTGGCCGACGTCTATGACGCGACGGCACAGTGGGCCCGCCACCACGCCTATCCGGATCCGGTGTCCGACTTCATCAGCCGCGTCCAGAGCACCCTCGCGCTCCTGACCGCGGCACCGGCACTCCCTGCGGAACCTGGTTCCCGTGTTCCAGGAGACGACCTCCGGCTGAGCGAGGAGGCTCTCGCAGACTTGACCAGGGCACGCGATCTGCTGGATCAGTGGCTGGCCTCGAACCAGGCCGTCATGGGCACGACCCAGACCGCCGCGTGACGGGGCCCACCGGCTGGCCTCGGCAACCAAGCCGGACCGCAACGGCCTTGCTGCGCGGTGTCTATCTGCCCAGGACGGCCGACAGCGTCGCCTTCGCGATGACCACCTACGGCACCCCCCTCCTCGTCCTGGCCGCCACCGGTTCTCCGGGGCTGACGGGGTTGGCCTTTGCGCTGGAATGGCTGCCCCGGCTGGGCGCCTTCGTGGTGGCCGGCACCCTCGTCGACCGCCTCGGCACCGCCCAGGTCTTCCGCGCCGCGTGTGTCCTGCGGGCCTTGGTCGTCCTCACTGCTGCGCTCCTGCTGGTGGTCCACGGGACCAGGGCGCTCGCGGAAGTGATCGTCATGGTGCTTGCCCCGGTATCCGGGGTCCTCACCGAGTTCAGTTATGTCGCCGCCGAGACCGCCGGCGGCGAGGCGAGCCGGACAGTCAGAGGTCGGGCGCACCAGGTGCAGTCGGCCCTGCTGGGGATCGACCAGAGCGCCATGCTCGCCGGACCTGTGGTGTCGGGCCTGCTGTTGGAGTACGGCGGCCCAGCCGTGATGCTCGGTATGCTCGCAGGCTTCTCCCTCCTCGCCGCCGCCCTCAGCCCCCGCCAGCGCCACAACCCGATCGGTTCTACGTCGGAGAAGATCGGGCTACGGGCCGGCTGGCTGACGCTGCGCTCGCTGCCGGGCCTTGCTTGGCTGGTCGGCGGCCTGCTGGCTTCCAACGTGGCCATCGGCCTCCTCCAGGCAGCCATGCCAGTGATCGTGGTCACCGAACTCGGGCGCTCCAGCTCCGACGCTGGACTCATCTGGTCCGCAGCAGCCCTCGCCTCCCTGCTCGCCGTCACCGCAGCCCGCCGGGCCATCGACCGCTGGGGCCTGTGGCCGGTCGGCACCGCCTCCGCCGCCATCGCAGCCACCGCAACCCTCGCCGTCGCCCAGGCGGACTCCTACAGCGGCTACCTCCTGCTGATCGCCGCTCTGATGGCCGGCGAAGGCGGACTCACCGTCGTCCTGCGCACCATGCGCTCCCACCTCATCCCGCCCAGTGTCTTCGGCAGCACCCTCGCGGTGACGATCCTGCTGCTCCTGCTGCCCTTTCCCGCCGCAGGGCTCCTCGTTGCGGTCGTTCCACCCTCCGATCTCGGAATCGCCGTTACCGGTGCAGCGCTCCTGCAAGCCCTCGGTCTTGCGATCGCGTTCACCCGGCTGCGCCGCCTGCCTGACCCTCCTGACCTCCCGCTACGAGAGGAGCCCATAGCTCATGCCCACCATCACACAGGACGGGCTACCGGGCCTCGGCCTCTCCCTGACCATCACTGACCGGTTTCGCGCCTTCGATGCCCAGCACCCCTGGATCTACCGCGCCCTGGAGCAGCTCGTGGAGGAGCGGCTCGAAGCAGGGGCGAAAAAGGTCGGGATGAAGGCCCTGTTCGAGGCTTTGCGATGGCGTCACCCCCACGAGGTGAGGGGCCTGAACAACGACTACACGGCCCTGTACGCCCGTGCGTTGCTCGCCGAGCACCCGCAGTGGGCTTCGTCGATCGAAATCCGCCGCCGACGCAGCCCGTGACCCTCTCATCCTGCTGACCCTGTTTTGACCTTCGAGGAGCTTGTTCTTGTCCGACTGTCCGGTCGCCCTGGGCGTCGCCAGCGCAGAGGGGCAGGCCGGCCGCGTGAGCCCGGCAGCCGCCTCGGCCCGACGCAGCCGGGGCCTGCTGAACGGCTACTTCCTCGGCATGGGAGTGGTGATGGCCCACGCCCTGTACTCGGCCCGGCTGGAGGTGTGCAAGCCGGCCCCCGCCACCTACCAACATGCCCTGCACACCCTCGGCGCCGTCCATCCGGAGCGCGTGCTCTTCGTGGACGACCGCGCCGACAACTGCAGCGCCGCCCGCCGACTGGGACTGCGCACACTGCACTACACCGGTCGGCCTGCCGACCTCGAAGCGGCCATGCTGCCCGCCGGGTGACCGCCTCTACCCCCAACCTCTCAGGAACCCGTGCCACCCCACGAAGACCTCCACACCATTGATGGAGACGTCTACGTCTCCCCGCGCTACCTCGCCGGCTCCACCGGCACCGGCGACCCCGCCCTCGCCCCGCTCCTCGGCCATGGCTGGGACCTCCAGCACGACGACCTAGAAGTTACGTGGAATCACTTGCGAGGCTTGCGGTCTCGTACGGGGACCCACGGACTGAAGGGATCAGCGGTACCAGATGGTCGAGCTCAGGGAGAAGTGGCCGATACTCGGTCGGCATGAGCAGGCAGCGGCCTGGCTGCAGGTGTGGCAGGACTTGGGACGGGCGCCGAGGACGATCGATGCCTACGCCCGGGGGCTGGCGGAGTACCTGGAGTTGTGCGAGCGGGAGAGCGTCGACCCGGCGCAGGCCACGCGAGCCCATGTCGCGCTGCATGTACGCGAGTTGAGCTCACGACCGAGCCGCCGGGGCGTCAACGTCGTGGCTCTGGACTCCGGTGCCGGATTGTCGAATGCGACGCTCCAGCAGCGCCTGGTGTCGGTGCGGTTGTTCTACGACTTCCTGGTCGAGGAAGGGCTGCGCCAGGACAATCCCGTCGGCCGGGGACGCTATACCCCTGGGGCCCGTGGCGGCGGGCAGCGTGGGCTGGTGCGGAGGCTGGTGAAGCTTCCCTGGATCCCCAGCGACGAGCAGTGGCGGGCCGTGCTGGCGATAGCCGCCGCCGAGCCGGTGCGTACTCGGCTGATGCTGGCCATGGCCTACGATGCGGCCCTGCGCCGGGAGGAGTTGTGCTCGCTGCGCACCGATGACCTGGATCCGGGGCGGCGGCTGGTGCGGGTGCGGGCGGAGACCACCAAGAGCCGCCGGGAGCGGGTCGTGCCCTACTCGGCGGCGACCGGGGTCCTGCTGTCGCAGTACTTGGTGCACCGGGCCACGGTCAGCCGGGCGCGCGGTGGGCTGTTCCTGTCCGAGTCGCGGCGCAACTTCGCCCAGCCGCTGAGCCTGTGGACGTGGTCGAAGGTGGTGCGCCGGATCGCCGTGGAGTCCGGGGTGGAGCGCTTCTCCACGCACACCACGCGGCATCTGTGCCTGACCGACTTGGCGCGGATGGGGTGGGAGGTGCACGCGATCGCTACCTTCGCCGGACACCTGCATACTGACTCCACCATGCGCTACATCCACCTCTCGGGCTGGGATCTGGCCGAGAAGTTGGCGCGGGGGATGGAACACATCCATACCCAGCGCGTCGCGCTGCTGAGCGCCGGCGCCGAGGGCACCGGACAGCCGCGGTGAGGGCACTTGCCCTGGCCGCTGGGAAGACGGCACCCGAGTGGGCCTGGCCGCTGGAAGGCGCGTCCTGGGACCGGGACCCACAACTTAGTGCCGACGAGCATGCGGTGCTGGTGCAGGCCGGCCCACGGCTGTTTCACTCTTCCCGGCTGACCCGGGCGGAACGCAGTGCGCTGGCGCGGTTGCTCGGGCCGCTGGAGCAGGTGCGGTCCTGCCTGAGGATCCCGGACAAGGCCGGACACCACCGGTGGGTCGACTACCAGGTGGTCGGGATGCTGCTGGTCCGTACCGCCGAGGCCGGTTCGGCGTGGTGGAGTTGGGACCAGAGCGTTTGGACCCGTGTGATCGGGGCCGACGCGGAGGAATGGAGCCGCCAGTGGCCGGCACAAGCGTCGCAGTCATGCCGCCCCCGCCTGCTGGCCTACGCCTACCTCCTGGGCGCGCCCGTGGACGAAGCCCTGTTCCTCGGCTTCGAACGGCTGCGCCTGGCCCGCACGGTCTTCGGCTCCGAGAGCGTGGACCGGGAGGTCGACACCGTCTACAGCCTGCTGCGCGGCTGGGGCTACCGCCTGGACACGACGGGCAACCGATCGGTGCGCACCTTGATCGCACACGCGATGCTCCTCAACCGCAGCCCGCTGCTGGCGGATATGGACGCGGCGTTGGTGGAGCGCCTTCGTGAGGCGGTGTGTTCCACCGGGAGGGCATCCGGTGACCTGCACTCGCTGCAACGGGCGCTGGCGGCGCTGGGGCGGTGCGAGCCGCCCGTCGCACGCAACGAGAAGCTGTTGGGGGAACTGGGGGCCCAGCGCTGGACGAATGTGCCGGCGCCGTGGGCCGAGATGGTCTGCCGGTGGTTCGACACCTCCATACTCAGTCGCAATGTCCGCCTGGCCTACCGCCAGGACCTGGCTCGTACCGGCCGGTGGCTTGCCGCCGAGCACCCGCAGATCACCGAACCCGCCCAGTGGACGAGGGCGATCTGCGCGGCCTGGGTGGCAACAGTGGACCGGATGCGGATCGGCGACTACGCCGAACGCACTGCCACCCGCGGCGTGTTCGGGGACCCGATGTCCCCCTCCACCAAGGACAGTGCGCTCACCGCCAGCCGCGCGTTCTTCCGCGACCTTCAGGAATGGGAGTGGATACCGCGCAGGTTCGATCCCGGGCGCGCGCTGGAGACGCCTCGCAGCGTCCGCGCGCTGCTGGGTCCCAACCCCCGCGTCATCGCCGACGAGGTGTGGGCCAAGCTGCTGTGGGCCGGCATCAACCTCACCTCCGAGGACCTGCCCACTTCCAGCAGCGGCCCCCGCTATCCCCTCGAACTCTCCCGAGCCGTGGCGCTGACCTGGCTGTTCAGCGGCCAACGCAGCGACGAGATCCGCCGCCTGCGCACCGGCTGCGTCCGCTGGCAGCATGACGGCACGGCCGTCAGCCCGGACGCTGCGGACGTCCTCGCCCGCGACGCTGTCTGTCTGCTGGACGTCCCGACTCACAAAACCGGCACGAGTTTCACCAAGCCGGTCGACCCCCTGCTCGGACAGGCCATCGAGGTCTGGCAGGCCGTCCGCCCCGAGCAACCGATGATGCTGGACGCCAAGACCAGCGAGCGCGTGGAGTTCATGTTCGCCCACCGCGCCAAACGCGTCTCCAAGGACTACATCAACCGCACGATCATCCCGGCACTGTGCACGAAGGCCGGGGTCCCCGACAGCGACGTCCGCGGCAAAATCACCAGCCACCGGGCCCGGAGCACCATCGCCAGCCAGCTCTACAACGCCAAGGAACCGATGACTCTATTCGAGCTGCAGGCATGGCTCGGACACCGGTCACCTAGCTCCACTCAGTTCTACGCGAAGATCTCTCCCAAGACGCTGGCCAAGGCGTACAGCGAGGCCGGCTACTTTGCCCGGAACGTGCGCACCATCGAGGTTCTCGTCGACCGCGACGCCGTCGCCTCCGGGGCGGCGGCCGCCGGCGAGCCCTGGCAGTACTACGACCTGGGCCACGGCTGGTGCACCTACACCTTCTTCGAACAGTGCCAGCACCGGCTGGCCTGCGCCCGCTGCGACTTCTACACCCCCAAGGGCTCCAGCAGAGCCCAACTCCTTGAAGCCAAGGAGAACTTGCAGCACATGCTCGCTTCCATCCCTCTGACCGAGGACGAACGCGCTGCGGTCGACGACGGCCAAACCGCCATCGAGGCGCTCCTCGACCGGCTTACTGACACCCCCACGCCCGCAGGCCCCACACCACGGGAACTCGGCCTCCCCGCCACTGCCACCATGCTGCCCATCGTGGAGGTCCGCCAAGTTCCTGATGATGTGGTCACCCGAACAGCCCGACGTGTCTAGTGTCGGTCCCGGACCACTGATCGGGACGGGTGCTGGACGGGGAAGGGTCGATGCGGGAGTTGGCAGCGGGTGGACAGCCAGTGGGGAATGCGAGCGGGGCGCAACGGCATGCAGCGCTGTCGTTGGGGATCGCGTTGACCCGTACCGAGGACGGTGACTCTCCTCGGGCAGGGCTGGATGTGCTGGAGGAGGCTCCCGTTCATGCCGGGAGAGTCGCGGAGATCCTGACGGGGTTTCGGTACGAGCCGTTCCCGGCCACCGTGTCAGTCGATGTGGTCGGGTACGGGGGGCTGGTCGAGGCGGCGGTGGTGGCCGAGGACGTCGATGTGCTGGTCGTGCATATCGTTGGGCACGGCGAGCTGGCCGAGGGCAGTAGCGAGAAGCTGTATGTCCTGGACAGCGATGGACAGCGCCTGAGTCGGCCGGTGGGCGCATGGATCGACCTGATCGAGGACCACCCGCAGCGGCATCGGCCGATCACGCTCTTCGTCCTCGATGTCTGCTATGCGGGCGAGGCCGCGGTGACCGCCTGGCACGCTCGCATGGATGTGGACCGGCGCCGGGCCTGGGTGCTGGCCGCGACCGGGCCCGGACAGAAAGCGTTCGGCTACCGCCTGAGCCAGGCCCTGGTACAGGTCCTGGAGAAGTACCGTGACTTGAAGGTGCGCTTCGATCCGTCCGTACGCCACATCCCGCCGCACACGGTCTGGAGGGACATCGAACGTACAGTCAACGAGCTGGCTGCCCAGTCCGGCGGCCTGCCACAGGCGATCCTGACCAGCCTCGTTCCCGGGCACGCCGACCTGTCCCACCTTCCGTTCTTCCCCAACCCCTCCTATGACCCTGATCGTGGCTCCTCCGCCGTGGCCTCGGGCCTGCCGCCGGAGATCGCTCGGCTGGCGGACTGGGCCGCGGACCCGCTGCACTTCATGCGGCGCGCCGGTGGCGCCGAGCCGGTGCACCGCGACTGGGCCGAGGGCTACTTCAGCGGCCGAACCGCACAACTGGACACCCTTGCCGGCTGGCTCGACGACGAGGCGGCCGCCCCGGGGCTGCGCGTGGTGACGGGCAAGCCCGGCGCGGGCAAGTCGGCGCTGCTCGGCGTCCTGGTCTGCGCCGCGCACCCGGCTCTGCGCCGGCACACCAGGGCCCTGTGGGCGGGCCTGGGCGACCGAGCCCCGGGGGAAAACGACCGGCTCGCGGTGGTCCACGCGCGCCGCCTGGCCCTGGACGACATCGTCAACTCCCTCGCCCGCCAGCTGCGGCACATCCACGGCTGGGACGACAGTTGTGATGCGAGCAAGACGAGTGAGCAGGCTGTGGGTAATCCGGCGGACTACCTGCTGGGCCTGCTCCCCAGTGACGAGAGGCCGGTCACCTTGATCGTCGACGCCCTCGACGAGGCCGTGCGGCCCCAGGACATCACCACCGCCTTGCTGCTCCCCCTCGCCCGCCAGGCGCACGGGCCGGGCAGCCGGCTGCGGCTGCTGGTCGGCACCCGCGATGACGAGCGTTTTCGCAGTTTGCTGGCTCTGGCGCGGGACGCCAGTGGGTGCACGGACCTGAGCGCCATCGTGCCCGAGGTCGTCTGCCAGGACGTGGCCGACTACGTCAAACAGCTCCTCGCGGCCGACGGCCCCTACGCCGCAGGCGCCCTGCGACCGGTCCGGGACACCCTGGCCAGGGCAATCGCCGACACACTCACCGAGCCAGGCCACAGCAACCGACCGGCCCAGGACACCGATGCCCTGCACTGGGGCGAGTTCCTGACCGCCGGACTCTACGCCCACTACCTCCTCACCAGCCCACCCCCAGGCACCGCCGAGGAGGCCGCCGTACTGGGCCGGGCCGTACCCCGCAGCTTGCCCGCGCTCCTCGAACTCGACCTGCAACGCCACAAGGACCGGCCTCTCCTGCGGCCCGTGCTGACCGCCCTTGCCTTTGCCCAGGGCCGGGGCATGCCGGAAAGCGTCCTGGCCCACGCCACCACAGCCTTCAACGCAACCGTCGACAGCACCACTCCGCTGGCCCTGCCGGACCTGTACACGCTCCTGGACGGCGAAGCCCGCTTTTACCTGCGCCGCGACGTCGACGACGACGGCACCACCCTCTACCGGCTCTTCCACGAGGGCCTCGCCGAATGGCTGCGCGCCCCAGGCAGCCAGCCGCCCGATCAGGACACCCCCACAGCAGCGGTACCCCCGCTCAATCCGGCCGACCGCCTGTATGAGCGACTCTTGGACTCCGTGCCCCGCGACGCCTCGGGCCGCAGACAGTGGCACCTGGCCACCCCATACCTGCTGCGGCACACAGCCCAGCACGCCTTCAGCGCCGGACGCCTGGACGAACTCCTGAACGACGGCGGATACCTCCAGCACGCCGACCCCCACACCCTCGCGGACGCCCTCCGGCACGCCCACTCCGAGCAGGCCAGGCTCAACGCCGCGGTCTACCGGGCATCCTGGAGCGTTCACCACAGGCTTCCACCCGCTGCACGCCGCCAGCTCCTGGCCCTGGACGCGGCGCGCTTCCGCCACATACCGCTGCAAGCGGAACTGCCCGGCGACGCAGACTGGCAGGTGCGCTGGGCAACAGGAAGCCAGGTCTCCACGGCACTGGTCCGCACACTCACCGGCCACTCCGACGGGGTGCTGGCGGTGGGGGTGGTGGAGTTGGACGGCCGCCCGCACGCCGTCACCGGCGGCATCGATGGGTCGGTGCGGGTGTGGGACCTGACCACCGGCACCCAAACCCGTGAACTCACCGGCCACACCAGCGAGGTGAATGCGGTGGAAGTGGTGGAACTGGACGGCCACCCACACGCCATCACCGTTGGGGACGACGGGTCGGTGCGGGTGTGGGACCTGACCACCGGCACCCAAACCCGTGAACTCACCGGCCACACCGGCGAGGTGCGGGCAGTGGGGGTGGTGGAGCTGGACGGCCGCCCGCACGCCATCACCGGTGGCGGCTTCGCCTTCGACGAAGGGTCGGTGCGGGTGTGGGACCTGACCACCGGTGCCCAGACCCGTGAACTGGTCGGCCACAGCGGCAGGGTGGATGCGGTGAGGGTGGTGAAGTTGGACGGCCGCCCACACGCCGTCACCGGCAGCTTCGACGGGTCGGTGCGGGTGTGGGACCTGACCACCGGCACCCAAACCCGTGAACTCACCGGCCACACCAGCGGGGTGCGGGCGGCGGGGGTGGTGGAGCTGGACGGCCGCCCGCACGCCATCACCGGTGGCGGCAGGTTCGACGGGTCGGTGCAGGTGTGGGACCTGACCACCGGCACCCAAACCCGCACTCTCACCGGCCACACCAGCGAGGTGAATGCGGTGGAAGTGGTGGAACTGGACGGCCGCCCGCACGCCGTTACCGGCAGCTTCGACGGGTCGGTGCGGGTGTGGGACCTGACCACCGGCACCCGAACCCGTGAACTCACCGGCCACACCAGCGAGGTGCGGGCGGTGGGGGTGGTGGAGCTGGAAGGCCGCCCGCACGCCATCACTGGTGGCGGCTTCGGCTTCGAGGACGGGTCGGTGCGGGTGTGGGACCTGACCACCGGCACCCAAACCCGCACTCTCACCGGCCACGCCGGCGGGGTGCGGGCGGTGGGGGTGGTGGAGCTGGACGGCCGCCCGCACGCCATCACCGGTGGCGGCTTCGGCCTCGAGAAGGGGGCGGTGCGGGTGTGGGACCTGACCACGGCCACCCAGACCCGTGAATTCATCGGCCACGCCGGGGTGCGGGCGGTGGGGGTGGTGGAGCTGGACGGCCGCCCGCACGCCATCACCGGTGGCGGCTTCGACGAAGGGTCGGTGCGGGTGTGGGACCTGACCACCGGCACCCAAACCCGCACTCTCACCGGCCACACCGGCGAGGTGCGGGCGGTGGGGGTGGTGGAGCTGGAAGGCCGCACACACGCCATCACCGGCGGGGACGACAGGACGGTGCGGGTGTGGGACCTGACCACCGGCACCCAAACCCGCACTCTCACCGGCCACACCGGCGAGGTGCGGGCGGTGGGGGTGGTGGAGCTGGAAGGCCGCCCACACACCGTCACCGGCGGGGACGACAGGACGGTGCGGGTGTGGGACCTGACCACCGGCACCCAAACCCGCACTCTCACCGGCCACACCGGCGAGGTGCGGGCGGTGGGGGTGGTGGAGCTGGAAGGCCGCACACACGCCATCACCGGCGGGGACGACAGGACGGTGCGGGTGTGGGACCTGACCACCGGCACCTGCCGGACCACGTTTTACTGTCCCGCACGCGTGTCGGCCCTCACCGTCACCGCGGACGCCACCGTCATTGTCGGCTTCGCCCACGAGGTGGCCGCTCTCAGCCTCGCACCCCTGAAAGGCAGGCTCAGTTGACCACCCCCGGTAGTCCACCACTGCGGATCGTCGCCGTGCACGGCGTCGGCAACAGCTTCGGCGCCGACATCACCGGCACCCGCCTAGAAGAGCTGCGCGCGCTGAAAGCTGCCGTCTGGGCGCGACAACTGGGCAGCGGCCTCAGCGTGTCCGCGGACCGGATCGACCTCGACTTCGCCTACTACGCGGACAAGCTCCTCACCACCACCCCCGCGGCCCAAGGCGAGCAGGGTGGCGACTTCCTGGACGACTCGCTCGCCCAGGAGATGCTCTCCACCTGGGCACAGGAGCTGGGCGTCCCTAACGAGGTGTCGCAGGGCCACGCCACGATGCCGCTGCGGGCGCTGTCGTCCTGGGTGGCGCACAGGTTCGACCTGGCGGAGGGGCCACTGCGGATCTTCCTGCGGACCCTGTTTCCTGAGGTCGCCGCGTACCTGCGGACCGAGGACGCCCCACAACGCACGGCGGCGCGTGAGGAGGTCGCCGCCCGGATCGCCGAGCATCGACCGCACGTCGTCATCGCCCACTCCCTGGGCTCGGTCGTCGCCTACGAAGCCCTGCACGCCCACCCGGGCCTTCGGCCGGATCTGTTCCTCACCCTGGGCTCGCCGCTGGCACTGCCCCGCGCGATCTTCGAACGCCTCATCCCCTCACCACGTCCCGCCGGCCGCGCACCGCAGGGGGCGCGTCTGCCCGGGCAGACACGATGGGTCAACATCGCCGACCCTGGAGACCCCGTGGCCGTCCCACCCCAACTCAGCCAGCACTTCGACGGGATCGCCCTGGACCACACCACGGTCATCAGCCCCCTCTTCCATTTCCACCACGCCACCAACTACCTACAGTCCGCGACCACCGCCGCCACCATCGCCCCATACCTCGGCATCTGACCCTCGGGCGCCATCAGCAGCATGGCCACCACCGTCGCGTTGCCCACCGAGATCCCCGTGTCCCGATGCGGCACCCAGGATGCGCCCAGGTCGCCCACAAGGGCACGGCTGGCCGATGGACGAACCCGTTCGGGCGCACCGCCTCCTGCCGCACGGCCGTTGCGCACATCCCGCCGGACGGTCCCGGAAGCGGTTTCGATGAACCCCTGAAGACTTCTTGAGTCGACCACTAAGCACGGAAGCCACTTGACAGAGCTGATTCCACATAATCGGCAACGTCTACGTCCACGCCTCCGATCGGCGAGTGCGCCTGGGCTACCTCCCCGAGGGCGAGGACGACGGACTCTGGCGCATCAACGCCTACAAAGACCCGTTCGGCCCGCCGACCTGGGGCGCCTGCTTCAACGACCGCACACCAACCGAATTCGTTCGTGCCTTCACCACAGCTCTCGCGTCGGCCTACGAGCAGGGGCCGGACGCCTACCTCGCCAGGCCGGTCTCCGGCGACGGCGAGCACGACCCCTTTCGCATTGTCGTCCCTCTCATCAAGCAGGGCTGGGAGTTCGACCGCCCCCGCTGGGGCGTCTTCGCACTTCAATCGCCAGAAGGACTCGCCGGATTGGAGTTCACGACCGGCGACCTCGATCCGGAAGCCGAACTGACCACACGCGACGCGCGCTGGCAGCTGTGGGCCGGGAAGTCCATCGACCGGCCTGCCTGGTACGTCACCGCCAGCACCGATACCCCCGTCGCCCTGCTGACCGCCGTCACCCAATGCGTCTCCGACCCGACCCCGCTTCTCCGGTGGCAGAGGAACACCTACAGCTACATCGAGGGCATGGCCCAGCTCACGCCTATTCTCCCGCCCGAACCACCGGCCCCCACCCCACTCGATGTTCAGCGGGCCGCCGCATCCCGCCGCCCTGCCGCGCTACCCACCACCAGCGTCCCGCGCTGGACCACCACCAGCCGCCCTGCCCTGCCCGGCCCACGCCGGTAGGCCCTGCGCACGCTCCTACCGGAAGCCGCACATGCCACTGCACGCCCCCCAGTTCTTCGCCGAGCTGTGCCTGCCCTTCACCGACAGCACGGTCGTCGGAAACACCTATTACGCCACGCCGGTCGCGGGAGCGGCGCTGCGACTGCGCATCAGCTTCTCGGAGACGATCTATGCCGATACGTACGGCGGCCTCCATATGGCGGTCGTCCACCCCGACAGAGGCAAGATCGACTCCGTGGCACTCAGCTTCGCCGATCACGGAACATTCCACCGCCGCGATGAAGCTCTGAACACGCCCCTGAAGAACCGCAACTACGGCACCTTCAACACTGCCTACCACCGACCTGACCAGCCGCCCTGGGAAGGTGCAGTCACAGCCCGCCTTCGCGATGCCATCGAGCAGTACACGGAGGTCTGGTTCCCCGGCGCCTGGGGGACGCCCACGCCCTCGCGCGCTGCTGCCCGCACCGTCCAGAAGACCCCGGCACCACCGGCATCTCGCACTGCGAGTCGCACCCGCTGAACCGCCCCGTCCGAACGATCGCCCTGAGCAGCAGGCCCCGGCGCACACGTCCGGGGGCCTGCTGCGTATGGCCGGACCGGCGCCGCGACGGGTGCGCACGCAGCGTCACCCGCTCTTACGGCCGGGAGCATGCGGACTCTCCTTCTTCGAGCTGCGCGCGACCTGTGCAGCCCGAACACTCTCCTGAAGCATGGCCATCAGGTCCACCACCGGCCCGACCGGCGCTGCAGGGGCATGCGGTGGCTCCTGCCCGGCGAGCTTCGCCGTCACCACGTCGTCCAAAGCCGTCCGGTAGTGGTCATGCTGCTCGTCGAGCCGAAAATCCTCCGAAAGCGAGGTCATCAGGGTCCGGGCCATCTGCAACTCCTGGCGCCGCGGCTCCGGGGCAGGGGCCACCAGGGCTTCGGCGGAACGAACTTCGTCTGGCCACAGCAGCATCTGGGCGACAATCACCTCCTCGCGAACCCGGAGGACCACCAAGCGCTCTGGGCCACGCAGCGCCATGCGGGCGATGCCGACCTGGCCGCTCTGCTTCATCGCGTCCCGCAACAACCGATACGGGCGGGCCCCAGCCCCCTCGACGCCCAGGAAGTGCGACCTGTCCAGCGCGATGGGGTCGATCTGCTCGGACGGCAGGAAGCCGACCACCTCGATCGCCTTCACGCTGGGAAGGGGCAGATCTGCGAGATCGCTGTCGCTGAGTACAACAATGCGGCCATCCGGGGCCTCGTAGCCGCGCGCAACCTCCTCGTACGACACCTCGACCCCTTCAGCCTCGCAGATGCGCCGCTGCCGAATCCTGGCCCCGTCCTTGGCATGCACCTGATGCAGAGGTACGGCGCGCCGCGCGGTCGCCAAATGAATCGACACGGGTATGGACACCAGCCCGAAGGTGATGTGCAGTCTCGTGATGGCGGCCATACCTCCATGCCACCCCCGAGCAGCGGTGATCGCATTCCGGAGCCCGGCTGACCAGCATCGATGCCACCCATGGCAGCCGTCCAGGAGAGCACTGCTCCGGCGAAGGCCAGGGCGGCTGAGGGCCGGCGGCCGAGCTAGGCGTACCCCTTTCCGAGTTCCAGCGCGGGCTTGAGTACTGCGGCGGCGTCGCAGCTGTGGCAGGCTCGCGCGCCCGGCCGCATCAACGCGTCGAGCGCTTCCATGGCGCCCAACTCTGTCCCCCCGCCGCCGGCCTTCCGGCAACCGGCGTCGTGCACGACCGTGCCGCCCCGCCGCTCGGGATCTGGCCGCACCACCCATCCCGACGGTGTGGGCGGGGGAAGCTCCGCCGGGAGCCGGTGCGTCGGAACGGACGACAAGTCCACCCCCTCGATCGGCTGGAGTTGGCCGGCTGTGACCCAGACCCTGTACTCCGCCGCCTCCACACCAGTCGGTGTTGCCACCCAGGAAGGCACCCCGATGAGATAACGCCAAGGGTGCGGCCCCCGCGTCTCACGCCTCTCATGAAGGCGCACGCGTACGGTCTGCTCATCAGGCAAGGTCAGGGAGATCTCGGCCGGCTGGGTCCCGGCCGACGACTGGTCCTTGGCGCCGCCGCCCATTTACGGCGCTCCAGACTCCAGCTGCCTCGCCCGTCCGCGCAGAGCCACCCGCTCGCCGCATCCTGCATCGCGCGACGACCAGTGCGGGTGCCACCACACCTGCACCGACAGCTTCAGCAGACGCCGCCGCACACCGTCGTCCCTCCTCGTCGCGCCGGATCGGTGAGGGCCCGGTACGTACGGTCCCAGGCGCATTGCGCGGCGAGAAGGTCCTCGGGGAAGGCAGGGCATCGCATACCAGCTATTGCATCACGTGTTCGATTTCTGGCGCATCTGTGCAGATGGGGGGCTGCCCGTTGTTGTGACTGAGTGCTTCAGTTGGCGGATGAGTGCGGTAGTTGGCGAGTCGAGCGTGATAGGTGGCGGGTGTGCGCGGCACGCTTCGAGATTCACACGAGCGTCTTAAACAAGCGTCTTGTACGTGCGTATAGATCTGCTCTACGGTGAAGCCATGGACACCGACACCGCCGAGCGCTCCGCGCTCACCGTCGACGGCCGCACCCTTTCCTACGTGGACTTCGGCGGCCCCGGCCGCCCGCTGCTCGCCCTGCATGGGCACATGTCCGAGGGCCTGTCGTACGCCGAGCTCGCCGCCCGTCTCGCCCCGGAGTGGCGGGTCCTCGCCCCCGATCAGCGCGGCCACGGCGAGTCCGACCGGGCGGCCGACTACAGCCGGGAGGGCTACCTCGCCGACCTGAAAGCCCTCATGGATCACCTGAACCTGGACCGGGCGGCCCTCCTCGGCCACTCGCTCGGCGCGATCAACGCCTACCAGTTCGCAGCCCGCCACCCCGAGCGCGTCACCGCGCTGATCAATGCCGAGGGATGCGCCGAACTCGGCCTGGACGGCAGCAATCCGCTGGCGTTCGTCCTGAACCTGCCGGAGGGCAGCGCCCCCGACCGGGAGGCGTTCGTCGCGCAACTCGGCCCGTTCGCACCGCACTTCGAGTCAGCCGTCCGTGAACGGCCGGACGGCACCTGGGGCCTGCACTTCCACCCCCAGGACATCCACGACTCCGAGGACCAAGTACACGGCGACCACTGGGCCGACTGGACCGGCTCCACCTGCCCGGCGCTGCTGGTGCGCGGCGCCAAGGGCGGTGTGCTGCCGGCGGAGCAGGCAGCACAGATGGTCACCCGACGCCCCGGCACCCACCTCGTCGATCTGGAGACCGACCACTTCGTATACGCCAGCGACCCGGCCGGCTTCGCGGCCGCGGTCCGCGACTTCCTCACCACGGTCTAACCAGGTCCGCAGCCGCCCACGCCCCGAGACCCCCGAACACTGGGCGGCCTCCGAGCGCTTCAGCTTACGAATCCCGCCAACTGAAGCGCCCAGTCACAGTTGTGAGTGTCCTGTGCCATCGAAGGTTGATCTTTGTCATCGAAGGTTGATGATCAGTAAGTTCGCGCCCTCGAAGTTTGATCGGCACGGGATATTGCTGGTCAGGGTGGCGGTGGGGCAGCTCGCTGATGCGTACGCGCAACCGAATCCTGGGACGCTTGACCTGGGGTTTTTGGAGGATGGCGAACAGGTTCGGCGGTCTCTGACGGCCTGCTGGGGTGTCCGTTTCGAGCGGGCGGTGCCGGTGCGCCCGTTTCGCTGACCCAAGGGTGGGGAGAGCTTCGCGGGCATGGGCTTCTGATCAAGCCGCTATCGCTGCGCGTCGCCCCTGGAGTTCTCCTCCTCTACTCGCTGCTTGCGGAGCGCTTCAAGGATTTCGATGAGCTCGTCAGCCCTCAGCCCTTCGACTTCCAGGACTTCACCGCGTCCGCCGAATGTGACCCTCTTGCCGTTGTTGCGCTCGAAGAACACCTTGAGCACCGCCGCGATCCCGCCGATGCCCCCGGCAGCCCCAAGAAACGTGACAGTCGCTCCGATCAGTGTCGAGTAATCGACCCCAGGACCCGCGGAGTAGTTGGTGTCCCCCAGCAACGCTTGCAAGCCTTCTTGGCTGGCATGGCTCGCCAGCTGGAAGCCCAGGTCACCATGCCCCTTCCGGAAGGCAACTCTGGTAACCATGACGCGCTCGCCGTCTCCGTCTCGTGACGGCCGCCGGCTGGCCAACCATCCGTCTGGATACCTCCACACGAACCTGATGTCGACGTCCACCGGCATCCTGGCCCCAGCGCTCACTCTTCCCCCTTGCCCCGTTCTGCCCGCCCGTGTCATATGGCATGTTCCCGGCCGCCGGCCGCTTCCGCAGAAGAATCGACGTTTTCGTCAGCTCTAGCAGCGACGCTGCCCGCCAGCACCGCGCCAGATTCGCTGTCTGGCGCGCTCAGCCACAAGGCGCCTGCGCCGCCGCGGTGACAGCTACGGCGCCCAGGTGACATCTATCGGGACCAGTCACAAGAAGTGACCTGCGCCACTCAAACTTCATTGACACTGATCAACCTTCGTTGTCACAGGACAGTGAGCTGCCTGCCATCCAGCCTTGATCATTGCCAGCGAACCGTGGGACCGCACGCAGCTGAGCTGAGCGATGACCTGTGGCCAACCCGGCTTGAGGGCTCCCCGAGGCCACGGCCATGCACCGACCGCACGCACGTGACCACCGAGAGGATCTGTTAGATGAACCGTTCTAAGGTGAGCGGGAAGAAGAACGCCATGCAGGCCGCCGCGCTCGTAGCTCTCGTCGGGTTCCTTGCATTGTCGCTGTGGCTCGGTGACGAGCTGTGGGATCTGGCCGTGTACTGGCCGGCGACCGGCATCGGATTCGGCGCCACCGTCGGGGTGCTGCTCCCGATCACGTTCACAGCCGCCGAGCGCTCCTTCCGCCGGGACGGCTCGGCCGGGCGCAAGCAATCGTCCCGACGGGCCGTGGCCGGCGTCGTGTGTGCGGCTTTGGCCGTGGTGAGCGCGATGGCTGTCGCCCGCGCGATACCCGGAAGGGGCTCCTCGAATCCCTGCCTCCACGAGTGGCAGCCGTGCTGGGTGACCCACCTTTATCCGGGAGCCTTCTTCGTGACGGTGGGCAGCTTGGCCGCGACGGCGACGGTCATGAAATGGCTGCCGAGCTGGAAGTCCAAGCTGCGCACCCGGTCCCGCCGATAGCCGCAGAGGTCGGCGGAGTGGAGACGGGGTGTGTTCGGAACCGTCAGGAGGTCGTGCGGCCAACCCTGTGAATCTCAAGTTCCCCGACAGCGTCAACCTCTGAGAGCGCCAACGAGCCACCTCTCGAACTTCGGGGCCACATGCGCAAGTTCTCTGTCACAGGAGATGAGCGAGTGTCCGAGTTGACCGGTTGAGCACGTCCCCCGGGGGAGTCGGCGTCACTTGGTTGATCGGCGACGCCGGAGTGGTCCTTGTCGATGCGTCGGCACCTCGTCGTGACCGGCCGACGCCGCATGGACGGCTCCACCGAGGACGGTTGTGCCGAGAGCTGACCTCCCCCCATTCCAAAGCCCCCCGGAATTAGTAGATTCCGGGGGGCTTTGTCGCAAGCGCCGGTCTCGCGCGGGCCCTGTGCGACGGGCTCGTCAAGGGGGCGCCTGCCGTGCGCATCTCGGCGGATCGCCATCCCCCTGGCCCCTGCCCCGCAGCACCGATCAGACGGCCAGCAGGTAGTCCTGGCGCTGCACCCTGGGCCTGGTGGACGCCCTGTCACGCTGTCTATGCCGCGCTACGCTGCCGCAGTGATCGAGCCCTCCACGCTGCCCGGTGACCCCACCGAGCTGCACCTGCGCATCTCCTACGACGACGGCCTCTGCGACACCCCGCAGGCCGACACGCTGGAGCGGTGGGATGTGGCCGTCCTCCATCGGCGCCGTACGCATCACGGCGGTGACGGCCCGGCGGCGACCAATGACTGCACAGATGCGGACTGTCCCTCGTGCACCGTGGAGGACGTCACGATCGGGTCGATGGCCTTCTACCGGGTGCATCTCGACCGCGGGCGGAATGCCTACTGGGCCATGGAAGAGGAATCCGAGGACCTGTACGAGACCGCGCAGGTGCTCCTCGACCCGCAGACCGGCTCGTTCACCGGCGAGGTCAGCGAGCTGTTGGAGTACGTCGGCACCGGCCTGCTCGTCATGGACCGGGTGACCCTTGATCGGCAGTGGCGAGGTCATGGCCTGGCCGTCGTTTTGGCCACCGAGGCGATCCACCGGATCATGCCCGGCTGCCGGGCCATCGCCTGCGCACCAGGCATCACCGACCTCAGCAGCCACCGCCTCAAGGACCGAACAGAGTGGGACCGCGTGAACGCAAAGATCGCCCAAGGGTGGGAGCGCATCGGGTTTCGCCTGTACCGCGACAACATCTATCTCCTCTCGCCCGCCTCGCAGGACCTGGAGGAGCAGCGCAGCGAACTGCGGGGTCGGCTCGTGGAACTCGGTGCCATCTGGAAATCAGCCACGTCCTGACTGGCGCCGCGCCGAGGGGCCGAGGGGCAGTCGCGTCACAACGCGGGGCACCCGAGCATCACCGGTTGCGCAACCAGAACCTCCAGGGGCTCCAGGGCGATCCGGCCCGGCACCAGGCCGGCCAGTTTTCCGTCTTTGCCGTCGATGCCGGCTCACGGCGTCCACAGCGGGGAAACCCGGTGCGACGTCGACGAGTCGGCCAGCAGCGACGTCACACCCCCGGGAACCCCGAGCTTCCCCAGGGCCCAGTCGAGCGCGCCAGCTTCGGCATCGCACATTCTGGCAATCAGGCTCGTCTGTTCAGGCAGAACGATCCTTCGGGGGATCACGATCGTCTCGCGGACCCGGTCGATGGGCAGCCCCCGCTGGAAGCCCTGTACGGCGGGGCGAGGTGCGTCCTCGTCCCGCGGGAGCGGCAGGCGCCGGTGGGCCACGTTCGACACGACGACTCCGGCGACGTGGACGTATTCCTCCAGGAGCGGCCCCAGCAGGGCTGCGAGCGCGTCGGTCTTGGCGGCGAGTGACATCCCGGCAAAGGCTGTCGGGAGGCGGAAGAGGCCGCTGTGGTCCTCCACCCAGATCCACGCGGTGCCCGCTCCTTGCGTCTTGGCGCACTTGCCCCGCACCTTGCCCAGGAGCCGTTTCCCCTGGTCGCTCTCCACAGTCTCCCCGGTCAGCGTGGTGCCCGGGGGAGCCGTTCCGGGGTGGACGGTCAGCCGCCTCCCCGCACTGCTGAGGACGTCGACCGCGGCCCCCGAAGCCGCGCACTGCTGGGCGGCCTCCTCGGTCCGCTTCTTCCACGTCTCGCACTCGTGGCCATTGAGGAGTTCGGGGAAGTCGCCTTCCCAGTAGATGTCGCGGTCCCTGTCCAGAGTGAGGAGGTGGACTCGGCAGTTCTGGCGGAACTTCTCGTAGTCCTGGAGCTTTTGGTCCTCGGCGAAGGTGACGACCTCGATGAAAACCGGACCGATACGGACGTCGCCGGGGCCGCCGCTGGCTTTCGCCGGCTCCAGCTCGACCGGGAGTCCGCGGGCCGCCCCCATGAGCGCGAGCCGTGCCTGCGTCTGGGTGTGCAGGAACCGGGACAGGGGTGACGTCGCGGCGGGCATCCCGCCTAACGGAGAGAAGGCCGGGCACCTCGGCCTCTTCCAGATAGGCGTACGCGGCCCACCACCGCACCGCCTCCACCCAGGCGCCTCGCTCTGCTCCGTTCATGAACTGGAGTACGGGGGCGGCCCGGCCCAGACCGACGAAGGTGTCGCTGGCCCGGCCGGAGGCTGGGGAGGGGGTAACGGCCCTGGGAAGCCAGCGGCTGTCGAAGAACGTGGTGAGGCCGGCCACCGCGCGTGCGGTCACTTCGTGACCTGCCGGGGAGAGATAGCTGGCGCCCTCCGGGCAACCGAACCACGCCTCCCAGTCGATCGCCCGGAGGTCTTGGCCAATCGCCCGCCATATCTCTTTGTCACGAGGGTGCATGCCGCCAGAGTGAAGGACTCGCAGACGAGGGCGCCGGAATTTTCCAGGTTCATAGCCTCGATGGGATGACACGGCGGTCACCAGTTCGCCTGGGGCAGACGCGAAAGATCCACGAAAGACTGGCCAAGTGTTGCAGGGGATGTCAACGTAGACATCTTCCCAGAAAACCCCAGGTCAGAGAGGTGATTGCTCGTGACCGTGGCTCCTGTCAGCCCCGGTTTCTCCACCACTGTTGAAGCCCTGCGGCTGCGCCACTGGCGGCTCGGCCCGGGCCAGCCCACGCTCGTCATGGACCAGTTCTCCGCCAAGGACTTCAACTTGATCGTGGACGATCGGGCGGACGTCCACGTGAGCAGCAAAGACGGCCGCTTCTACCTCGGATATTTCCCGCTCGGCCGCCCCGGTAGCGACGGTGAGGGGTGGAAGGTCGCCGTCACCGGCACTGCCAAGGTCCGCGGCTACCAGATGTCTTTCGACATGGAGACGCCGGCGGATGTGGTCGCCGCCGCTGTGGCACGCGTGCTGGAGACCTCCCGCCGCCTTTGACGCCAAAGGTCCGAATCGGAAGTCCTCCACACGAGGCCGCTCACCCGGCGGCACAGTCCGCAACCCCACACAAGGAGGCCGTCAGTGGACCACACGGAGTTGACCGTCGGCGATCTCGTCGACCTGCTGTCCGCCTGCGATCGGACCGCGCCGGTGCGACAGGCGATGAACCCGTTCTTCCCGATGGCGCACCGTCTCGCACAGGTCGTCCAGTCCGTGGACGAGACCGGCCAAACCGTCGTTTACCTCGCTGAGGGGAGGGATGCCGGGGACGCGCAGCTCGGTCACCTGCCGCCCGACGTCGCCATCGAGCTGGCTTGGCAGTCGCCCGTCCAGGCGCCCCCTCGTCGCCCCCGCCGCACCGCCCGCGGCAAGTAGCACACCGCACCTAGCCTTTGGAGGCGCCCCTGTACCCCGAGCAGCCGCTCGACCCGTCCACCCCGAACACGGCCCAGACCGCGTACTGGGTCGGTCCCCGGCACTTGGCCGGTGACGACGGGCGTCTCTACGACACCGTCGCCGACACGCTCGCCGGCCTCGGCTGGACGAGCCTGACGATCGTCCGCGGACGGCAGGAGCCGGACGATCAACCGGAGGACCGCCAGGTCCTGCGCAGCACCGTCCTGCACATCAGCCCCGACACTCTCCGCTGGGCCCAGTGGGTTCTGGCGGACGAGCCGTTCCGCCTGGGGGAGTTGCCGATCGCCTGGCAGATTTCCGCTCGCGCGGACACGAGCAGCCCGCTCGCACAGTGGTCCGCCTACTTCACCCCCGATGTCCCGGGCGAAGTCCTCGCCGACTTTCTCGTCGCGCTCGACGCCCGCGATCAGCCCGATGTCCAGCTCGGCGGCGCCGAGCTGGTCCTCGACTCGGTCGCCGCGCATGGCTGGCTCCGCGACATCGACCGGCCCCACGCGGGAGCGACCGATCCCACCTTCGCCTCGTACCTCAGCCTCGGCGAGGTACCGCCTCTCATCCAGGACGCCGGCCCTCGCGCTCTGACGGTCCTGGCCGATGAGGCGGGGCCGGCCGGGTGGCAGGCGTGGGCGGAGCCGGTGCTGGGCGCCCCCATTCTGTGGGCCGCGTCCTTCGGTGCCAGTGTGCCGCACGACCTTGTCGCCGTGTTCGCCGATGGGCTCAGCTCGACTGCACCGGTCCTGCGCCGGGTGCTGCCCGAGAGCACGCGTGAGCGGCTCCTGCGCGCCCCGGCCAGCTGAGACAGGGGCGGTCGGCGTCCCTGTCTCGGCCATGTCAATTCTTCTTCTGCCAGGTGGAGGTGGGTAGTTGCTGTTCGCGGGGTGTGACTGGTCGGATCGGTGGCTGGACGTCGCCGTTCTCGACCGGTCCGGGGCCGTCCTTGGGGAGACGCGGATCGTCTATGCCGACAGCCCGGACCCGGTGGCCCGATACCGGGAGTTCCTGGCGCCGCTGGGGCGCAGGTGGAGAGCGACGGTCACCGGGATCGAGGACGTGCATATTCTCTTTGCTCGGTCCTTGGCGGCTTCGGGCATGGAGGTGGTCCATGTGGACCCCACCCGTGCTTCACGCCACCGGGCCGCGTTCGGGACCCCCAAGACGGATCGCGCCGATGCCAGGCTGATTGCCTCGATGACCCTTGCGGGGGAATGCCGCCCGATCGTCCCGAACTCCCCCACAGCAGAAGCACTTCGGGTGGTAGCGCACGCACACCGAGCGGCAGTTGCCAACCGTGCCGAAGCCCTGCACGTGCTGCGGGCGGCTCTCGTACGGATCTGGCCGGTGGCCGTATCGGCGTGGCCGGCCAGCGTTGGCGGACTGCGCAATCCCCAGGCGCGGGCCGTCCTTGCTGCCGCCCCTGGACCGCGAGCCGCAGCCCGGCTGGACCGCAAGGGTCTGGTGGAGCTGTTGGCAGGGGCGGGCAGGACACGGACGGTGGAGGACGAGGCCGAGCGGCTTCGCCTGCTCTTTTGCCGCCCGGTGATGCTGCTCGACCCCCATGTGGAAGAGGCCGAGGCCGTACGCATCAGACACCTCCTCGATGCCCTCGACCAGGCCGTTCAGCGGACTGACCTCCTACATGGGGAGTTGGAGAAGCGCTATACCGCCCACCGCTTTCACCAGCTGGTGTCTCGCGTTCCGGGGGTCGGCACGACCCTTGGCGCCTACCTCCTGGCGGAGATCGGGGACCGGCCCGTCGAGCGATTCGATACCGGACGCTCCCTCGCCGCATACGCTGGGGTGTCCCCGGTCACCTGGGCATCCGGCCAGACGGTGCGGGTCGCGTTCCGCCGAGCGTCGTCGACTCACCTGCGGAGCGCTCTTCACGCGGTGGCCTTCTCCATGGTCGGTCACTCGCCGGGCGCCCAGGCGTACTACGGTCGGCGCCGCGCGGCTGGCGACGCGCACGCCACGGCGCTGAGGAAGCTGGGACGCAAGGTCCTTCTGTGCCTCCACTACTGCATGGCCTCTGGCGTGCCGTACGACGACGCCGTCGCGTTCGGGTACGACCCTGCGGCAGCCGATGCTCCCACCCTCCGCCGGGAGAAGCCGCTGGACGAGATGGAGATCGTGCGCGCCCGTGACATGCTCGCCACCCCTGGCGCGACCGTCACTGCCACAGCTCGCGCCTTCGGGGTGTGCAGGCAGACGGTCTATCGCCACGTCCTTGACCGTCCCCGAGCGCGGTGATCGGCCCTCGGCGCATGCTCGGTCCGAGAGCGGAGGCGTTCACCGCACGGCGGTGAAGGCCCCCGCTCTCGGCCAGAGCGGGAGAGGCGGGCGGACCGTGGTACGCCCGAGGACATCCCCGGGCCTTGAGCCCCAGCGTGGGAATGGCGCCCACGGATCCCGCCCGCCTCGCAGAACTCGCAGGCCCACGGCAGAGTGCGAAGACCCGCCCTTTGCCCGTCGGCACGGGCGTAGCCCGGCTACTTCCTGAGCTGGCCCGCGACGCGATCACCGTCCAAGCTGTCCGCTCACTGCCCGATCAGACGCTCGCTAGCCCGGCAACCCCGAGAGGGTTGGCCGGGCTCCAGGCTTTGGGCGCCCACTGAATCGCTCGTGGGGGCCGCGGTATTTCGGTCCAGGTGTTCTGGTGACGCGCCGGTGCCCCCGGCCTCATGGTCGGGGGCACCGGCATACGGCACGTCAGCGGGTTGCTGCCGCCTTGGCGAGGGCCTCGTCGACGTGCTGGTCGACCAGCGCCGGCGAGCCGGAGACGATGACCAGCACGCTGCCGTCTCGGATCGCGGTCTGCTATGCCGTCCAGCCCTGGCACTCCTCACTCACCCGCCCCAGACCTTCCCCACGCGCTCCCCAGCATCGTCCTGGTAAGCCCGTTTGGGCAACAGAGGCAGGCCCGTGCGGACGCGCATCGGGGGTGAGTGAGTGGGCGGAAGTGGCCAACCGTCGGCGCGAATGCGACATGGATGCGTTCACATGTTCCTTACATATGCTTTACTTCTTCACTGCAACGACACATGTCGACATCCACCCCTTTGAACGGAAGAAGCCGTGGCGACACCTCATGCCCGAAAGGCGCTGTTAGCCAGCTTTGTTGGCGCACTGTCAGTGTCGGCAGTGATGACCGGTCTGACCTTCGCGCAGGCCGCCCCACAGGACGACCCGCCTCCCGCGACCGCCACCGAAATACCCTCCGCGGTCGAGGACTTCAGCTACCCGAACGCCGCGCGGATCCTTCAGGATCAGAAGATCGCCCTGAAGCGGGGCGACGGTCACATCACGCTGACCGGTTGCGACTCCGCCCACGACATCATGGTCAAGTCCCGTACCGGTCAGATGGATTACTGCTTCGCGGTCCGTGGTACCAAGGGCTACCTGACCATGGAACTGGCCGACGCCTTCGGTATGTGGACCATGGGGCACCCGGTGCAGGCCACGATCACCGCGGATGGCAAGGAAACCGTCATCAACGCGCCCAAGAACGACTACAAGCCGTTGGGCGAGGCCGGCAACTCCGAGAAGCGCTCGGTCCTTCTGGAGCTTCGCGTCACCAGCTGACGCCGTCCCGCGGCAAACCTCCGGACAACAGTGGGCAGGGGCACGCTGTTGAGCGGGCCCGGAACTGTGCCCCTCCCCGATCGAACAGGAAAGTGCCAGTGATGGGCAGACGTTCGCGCGCCGCGTGGATATCAGGATTATTCGCAGCCTCCCTCATGACGAACGTGCCGGCCTACGCAGTGGCCGGTGGAACCGCCACCCCGGGCGGGGCCTACACGTTCGCCGTGAAGCTCGACATCGGTGACGGCAAGCGCAGCTGCTCGGGCGCGCTGGTGGACAAGCAGTGGGTGCTCACCGCAGCCGGCTGCTTCGCCGACGACCCCAAGAACCCGAAGGTCACCGAGGGCGCGCCGAAGTGGAAGACCACGGCGACCGTCGGCCGTACCGACCTGACCGGGACGGGAGGAACCGTCACGGACGTCACCCAGGTGGTGCCCTACGCGGGACGGGATGTGGTGATGGCCCAGCTGGCCAAGCCGGTCAGCGGTGTCACGCCTGTGGCCGTCGCCTCGGCTCCTCCCACGCAGGGTGAGGAGCTGAAGGTCATCGGGTTCGGCCGCACCAAGACCGAGTGGGTCCCCGACAAGCTGCACGCGGCCGCCTTCACGGTGGACGCGGTGCAGGACGGGAAGCTGGAGATCACCGGCAAGAGCGCGGCGGTGTGCAAGGGCGACACCGGCGGCCCGGCGCTGCGCGAGAGCGGCGGCCGGGTCGAGCTGGTCGCCGTCAACAGCACGTCCTGGCAGGGTGGTTGTCTGGGCACGGATCCGGCCGAGACCCGCACCGGTGCCGTCGACGCCTGGGTGGATGACCTCGCTGCCTGGGTGCGGCAGGTCCGCTACCGGCCGGTCTTCGCCGGCGCGCCGTGGGAGAAGGCCACCCACATCGCCTCGGGCTACTTCACCGGCGGCTCGGCCGGCGGCACGCGGCACATGGACATGATCGTGCGCTGGAACGACGCGGAGGTCACCCTCTACCAGGGCGCCGACGACAAGGACCCCCGCCACCCCTTCGCCGCCGAGTACCAGTTGGCCGAGCCGCCGAAGGCGGGCAAGACGAGCATCTGGCAGCACGCCAAGCAGATCACCGGCGCGAGCTTCGGCGGCGGCACCGACGGGCTGGTGGTGCGCTGGGGCGACGGGGAGCTGACCCAGTACACCCACGTCGACGCCAAGGGCTTCCACGGCGAGAAGCAGCTCGCCAAGGCCAAGAACACTCTCTGGCCGCACGCCACGCAGATCACCGCGGGCCGCTACTCGGCCAACCAGCAGCGTGACGACCTGCTCGTGACCTGGGATGACGGCCGCGTCACCCTCCACCCTGACCTGGGCACCAACGGCGTGGACAAGGCACAGAAGGTGCTCGTCAACAAGAACACCACCTGGACGCACGCCACCCAGATCAGCGCCGGGGAGTTCACCGGCAAGAAGACCATGGACCTGCTGGTGCGGTGGTCGGACGGCGAGGCCACCCTCTACCCGGGCGTCGACACCGCGGGCCTCCACGGCGAGAGTCAGCTGTTCAAGCCGAAGACCGACTGGAACGACGCTGCCGTCCTCAACGCCGGCGCCTTCGTGGGCAACGAGCGGGTCCACGACGTGCTGGTGCGACGGGCGAACGGCGCGCTCAGCATCTACCCGGCAGTGGCCCCAGGGGGCAAGCCCAAGGAGGTCAAGATCGTCGGATGAGCCGGCGCCGCGTGATGCGGCGGCAGGGGAAGCTCCCCGCCGCGTCACGCGGCACCGTGGCACATCCCGGCGGCCCCGGCCCGGCCGATCCCCGCCTCCCCGTCCTCCCTGTTCCCCCGCCCGACACCGCAACGGAAAGCTCCATGAGACGCATACCGTGGATCCGCGCCGCCTTTATTGCGCTGTGCGCATCACTGGCCGTCACCGCCCCGTCGGCCGCGCTCCCCCTCGGGGGACCGGGTTCACCCGGAACCGGGCCCGGCCCGGCGAGCCCCACCACGGTTCCGCCAAGTACCGGGCACGATTCTGCGCACGGCGTGAGCAAGGAGCAGATCGATACGGCGCGACAGGCGCAGCGGTACTGGACGCCGGAGCGCATCCGTGCTGCCGTTCCGGTCGACGCCGAGCAGTCCCGTCAGCCCGATGCGAAGGCGCCGCCAGGAGCCGGACCGGCACGCAAGCGGTCCCTGGCGGGTGAGCCGTCCCACCAGATGCCGGAGGGGATCGCCACGGTCGGCGTGTTCTTGATCCGTGACACCGGTGGCTCGCCCACGCCGGATCAGTTCTGCACCGCCAGTGCGGTGGCTTCGCCGACCAAGAGCCTGGTCGTCACGGCGGCGCACTGCCTCATCGGCGACCATCGCCACCAGGAATTCGCGTTCGTGCCCGGCTACCGCACCGGAGCGTCGAAGGCCGGGCAGGCAGGAGAGAGCCCCTACGGGATCTTCCCGGTCCAGAAGGGCAAGATCTGGATCGATGCCCGCTACCGTGCTTCGACTCCCGACGACGATGTCGACTTCGCCTTCCTGGGCGTCGGCCCGAACACGCGAGGTCAGCTGCTGGAGGACTCCGTCGGACCGGGCAACGACCTGACATCCGTCCCCACGGCGCACCTCGCACGCAAGGCCGTGACGCTCGTCGGCTACCCCAGCGGCCAGAAGACCCCTCTTCAGTGCACCAATGACACCACCGCCTTCCAGGGCCGGTTCATGGAGATCAAGTGCGACGGCTTCCGCACCGGTGTCAGCGGCGGCCCGTTCCTGGAGAACTTCGACGGCCGGCGCGGCAGCCTCGTCGGTGTCATCGGCGGCTACAAGACCGGCGGCCTCTACGACCACACCAGCTACACCTCGCAATTCGACGAAGACGCCCTCCGGCTCTACCAGCAGGCCGTCACCGGCATGCCGACGGACCCCGACCCCGACCCCGGCACCGGCACATCCATGGGCTCCGCCGGTACCTGGACCCACGCCAGGGGCATGACCACTGGCCGCTTCCGCACCACCTCGGTACGCAACAACGTCAGCGACCTGATCGTGCGCTGGTCCGACGGTGAACTCTCCCTCTACCCGGGCAACGGCGCATACGGATTCGGCAAGGACATCCAGCTCGTCAAGGACAAGGCATGGCAGCAGGCCGCGGTCATCACCGCCGGCGACTTCACCGGTGACGCGGACTACGACCTCCTGGTCCGTTGGACCGACGGCAGGCTGACCCTCTACAAGGACGTCAACGAAAGCACCAAGCTGACGCACAAGGTGGAGCTCAAGGGCCCCAACGACACCTGGACCCACGCCAGCACCATGGCCGCCGGACGCTTCGGCGGCGGAAACACGCGCAGCGACGACCTCATGGTCACCTGGACCGACGGTGAAGTGACGCTCTACACCAACGTCGACGCCAAGGGTCTGCACGCCGAGAAGCAGCTCGTCACACCGCCCGACACCACCTGGCCGCACGCCCGGGACGTCGCAGCGGGCGACTTTGGCCCCGCAACGGGAGACCAGGACCTGTTCGTGCGCTGGAGCGACGGCGAGGTCACGGCCTACGAGAACATCGCCGCAGAAACCTTCACGCGCGAACACCGGCTGCTGCCCGCCAAGTCCCGCTGGCGCGACGCGCTGCTGGCCACCGCAGGCGCCTTCGGCGGCCCCGCCCGCCAGAACGACCTCGTCGCACTCTGGCCCGGAGGCAAACTCACCCTCCACCCCGACACCACCAGCGCGTCCGTACCCGCCGAACGCGTCCTTGTGAGCCCGTGAGCAGAAGGATCTGTGCGCTGCTGACGAGGTGACGGTGACTTCGACGTGCGTCGAGCAACTTGGCCTTCGACTACTGACCTGTTGAACCCAGCCAAGGCACAGGCCAGTTTCAGACCTCCTCCCTCGACACCAAGCTGGTGAAGGCACCATCCATGCCCCGGCGCCCTTCACCGGCGCCGTCAACACTTCGCGCTCTGCTCGCGAGCCGGGTGCCGGACCGGTAAGCAGATCCGCTTGCGTGGCCATCTGTCTACCCGCCCCTGATGCGCATCCGTGCGTGCTTCCCCTTTCGCTGAACGGGCTTACCGGGCGCTGGGGGTACTACCGATCGCTATGAAGGACAAGAGAGGACTGACCGGATGAGACCGAGACCGAGCGCAACGAGAGCCGCATGGCTCCTCAGAAGTGGCCCCTTATCCAGCAGAAGCGGACCGCCACGTCGTGGTGCCTGGGCCGTATTGCTGACCGCCTCGCTGGTGGCCGGACTCCTGGGGGCAGAGCCCGTCGTTGCGGCGGAGACCAACGACGACCTGCCTTACATGCGTGGTCTGGTCGTCCGGCTATGGATGGACGGCGGTACCGGGGTCAAGGAGGCGGCCGAGCAGGCGCTTGTCGGCTCGGGCCAGGATCTCAAGACGTTCCTCGACCAGAAGGACAGCATCGAGTTCGTCGACGACTACGTCGATGCGAGCCGGATCTTCAACGCCGGTGGTCCCGCGGTACGCGAGGCAGCCAAGAGCGCCTTGAAGAACAGCACTTCGGAGAAGCCCGAGGCGCTGCGGGCGTTTTTGAAGGATGGCTGGAAGGCTCCGCTGGAGGAGGACAGGCAGGTCGAGGTCTCCCGGGTCATCAACTTCGGGGGCAACGGGGTCAAGGACGCCGGCAAGGCAGCCTTGAAGGGCACCCCCGAAGACCGGGCGAAGTTCCTTGAGGAGGGGCAGTACACGGCGCGCGAGACGGACAACGAGGTCGAGGTCTCGCAGCTCGTCAACTCGGGCGGCCCGGCGGTCAAGGCGGCCGGAAAGGTCGCGCTCAAGGGCACGCCCGACGACATCGTCGAATTTCTCGAAGTAGGGCAGTTCGTCGCGCGCAACCGCGACCAGGAACATGCCACCATCGCCCAGCTGACCGCGCAGGCGACCTTGGCCGGGAAGCGGGCCAAGGAGGCGACGGAGAAGGCGCAGGAAGCCTCCACGCGTGCGATCGAGGCGTCGGATCTTGCCAAGGAAGCCGCGCTGAAGGCGGCGCGGGAGACCAACGCCGCCAAGAACGACTCCCAGCGGGCGGCCGTCAAGGCCAAGCAGGCTGCCGATGCGGCCCGGGCTGCCGCCGCCGCGTCGCAGACGGCCATCAGCGCGGCCAACGCTGCCAACCGCTCGGCCCGCATGGCCGCCTTCGCGGCGGCGCAGACCGCCGCGGCAGCCGCCAATGCCGCCGACGCGGCCAATGATGCCTACAACGCCTCTATCGCGGCCGCGTACAACGCGGGCCGGGCGGGCGAAGCCAGGGACATGGCGAAGAAGGCACGGGCGGCGGCCACCCTCGCAAGGACTTCCGTGGAGGCCGCCAAGGAGGCCGGCGCAGCCTCGCTGGCCGCGGGCGCCGCCGCAAAGGCTTCTCGCAGCGCCAGCGGCAACGCCAACGCCGCGGCGGACGCGGCCGATGAGGCCAACAACTACGCCGAGGCCGCGGGCGTCCACTCCGGTGAGGCCAGGGCGGCCGCCGCGGAGACCCGCCGCCACGCCAACGAGGCCGACCGTGCGGCCAACGCCGCCGAAGCCCTGGCACGCAAGTCCGCCAGTGCCGCTGACGAAGCACGTGAGGCGGCGGATTCCGCGGCCACGCATGCGGACAACGCCGCGACGGCCGCGGAGGAGGCCGCCAAGCACGCCGGTGAATCGGCCAAGGCGGCAGAGCAGGCAAAAAAGCATGCAGCCGCGGCCAAGAGGGCGGCGGAGGCGGCTGAGTCGGCGGCAGCGACCGCCAAGAAGGTCTTCAGCATCGCTCGTGAGGCCGAGGCGGAAGACCTCACCACCCGCACCGCTGCCGCCATCGAACGCGCCAGGTCTCACGCGGCACAGACCGCCTCTGTCACCTCCGCCTCCGCGGCGGGCCTGGTCGAGTCCCGTTCGCTGGACACCACGGCAGCCGAACTGGCCGCCGAGACTGACAAGCCCGACGCCGACACCAAGGCCATCGCCGCCAAGGGCCGCGCCCTCGCCCTCAAGGCGTTGAAGATCCGTGGTCCCTGGCACCAGGAGGCCGCCGCCAGAGCCCTGTCCGGCCTGGACGACGAAGTCCTGGAGTACCTGCGCACCGGGTGGAAGCAGGCCGCCCAGGAGGAGATCCGTGAGCAGGTCTCCCAGCTCAGCACACAAAGCCCCTACGAGGTCGTACGCAAGGGTGCTTCAGAAGCGCTGAAGGGATCCGATCAGCAGGTCAGCGATTTCTACACGGCCGGTCAGTACGACGTGGCCGTCACCGACTACGCCGTGCGCGTCTCGCAGATCAACAACGCCGGCGGCCCCGGTGTGAAGGAGGCGTCCAAGGCCGCACTGGCCAACGGCAAGGGCAAGGTGCTCGCCGCGTTCATCAGCAACGGCCAGTATGCGGCGCTGAACTCCGACGAGCAGGTCGACGCCTCCAAGCTCGTCAACGACGGCGGTCCGGAGATGAAGGCCGCGGCCAAAATCGCCCTGTCCGATTCCGCTGATCAGCTGCACGACTTCGTCCAGGTCGGCCAGTACATGGCCGACCGCAAGGACAAACTCGCCAGCACCCACATCGCCCAGATGCAGCGGCTGATCGCCGAAGCCTCCGGAGTGGCGGCCAAGGCACGGCAGAACAGCTGGAAGGCGGCAGAAGCCGCCGCCAAGGCCATCGACGCCAAGGACGAGGCCGCCAAGGCCGCGGACGGGGCGAAGAAGTCCGCCAACCTCGCCAAACAGTACGCCGACGACGCCGACGAGTCAGCTACCAGCGCCGAGAACAGCGCGGCCCAGGCGGCCACGTCCGCCAAGACCGCACGCACCGCGGCCAATGCCGCCGACCACGATGCCGCCGATGCCGAAAGCTCCGCAGCCCAGGCGGAGTTCTCTGCCAACTACGCGCGCTATTCGGCCATCTTCGCCACTTCGGCGGCCGACGACGCCCGTGCCGCCGCACTCGACGCCGGCAAGAGCAGCAAGGAAGCCAACACCCTCGCTACCCAGGCATGGACGGAGGTGAAGAAGAAGCGCGAGAGCGAGGTAGCCGAAGCACGCCGCAAGGCCGAAGAAGCCCGCAAGGAACAGGAGAAGCAGAAAGCTGCGAAAAAACACCACTGTGTCTCTCACACCAGCAACGAAATAGCCGGGCTCCTGCCCTGCGTCCTCTCCGGCGGCGACGTCACTCCCGTCATCGACCCCACCCTCACCGCCGTGGTATGGGAAATCACCGGCCTCAACGACCTCAGGGAGTGCATCAAAAACCCCAACTTCGGAGCCTGCACCGCCTTCGCCATCTCCGTCCTCCCCATCGGCAAGGTCAAGCTCCTCAAGAAGCTCGGCGAAGGTATCGAAGACATCGCTGAAAGCTCACGGGTCGCGAAAAAGACGAAGTGCTTCAAGTGCTTCCTCGCCGGCACCAAAGTGCTCATGGCAGACCACTCGACGAAGAACATCGAGTCGGTGCGGGTCGGTGACCAGGTACTCGCCACCGATCCGGTCAGCGGCCGCACTGGGAAGCGCACGGTCACCGGCCTCATCGTCACGGAACACGACAAAAACTTCAACGAACTCACCATCGCCACCCCCCAGGGCAACCGCCACCTCACCGCCACCAACGAGCATCCCTTCTGGTCACCATCGCAGAACGCATGGACCGAAGCCGCCCACTTGCGTCCCGGCATGACACTGCGAACCGTCGATGGCAGCGCGGTCACGGTCAAGGGCAACCGCCCCTTCAGACAGAACGCCAGGACGTACAACCTGACGGTCGACAACCTGCACACGTACTATGTACTCGCCGGTAGAGTGCCCGTACTGGTGCACAATTCGGGATTGTGCCCCGAGAAGATCGACGACGTCTTCCATAACCCCAGCGGCAGATCTTCTCAGGATCAGTTTGAATACCACTGGGACAAGCATGCAAAGGGGCGCGGTGTCACGCGTGAGCAGTACCTCCAGGATGCGCAAGACTGGGCGACGGGAATTGCCCAGCCAGGCGGGAAGAGGGGGCTCAACGCCAGCTTGGAGACGCTGGCGGACGGTGCGCGTGGGATAAAATACGTGGACCCCCAGACGGGTAAGGGCGGGATCATCGGCCCCGGCGGCAAGGCCGTAACCTTCTGGTATGGCGCCGACTAATGAGAGGACGAGTCGTTGTCGGATTTCATGGAGAGCTACGCCCTCTGGCGATCCTTGCCGTTTCCCGGGCTACGCCGCGGTGAGAATCTGTTGCGCGCAGGAGAGAACCTTGCACTCATTCATGGCGACCTAGCTCTCGCCGACGAACATGTGACCCAGGTGATCCTTTTTGTCGATGAGGGGATATTTAGGCCGAGCCGGGCGGACGTCCTGGGGTTGCTTGAAGGGGTCATCTCTCGCCTGGAGCGATTCGGCGAAAGCGTGGCTGTCGAAGAGCGAGAAGTTGTCGACGCCCATTATCGATATGCAGTTCTGCTGCATCAAATCTATGCAGAATTTCTGCGCATAGGGGCTCCGTAGCTCGTCACCTGACCTGGAAGGGAATAACGATGAGCCGCCCACACGTGTGGGCGGCTCATCGCTTCTGTTGGAGTCTTTGTGCGCGCGACGCGGTTGCAGGTCGTGTCGGTGAACTTCCCGTCTCTCCAAGTCGAAAACTGATCTCTGACGCGAAGCTTGGTCGCCCAGCGAGGGGGATTCCCTGTCGATAACGGCCAGCAATAACACAGAGGCCCCACCGGAATGATGTCCCGGTGGGGCCTCTGTGGTGTCTGACGGCAGTAGTTGACGGGGCCGAGTCATCCCTGAGATCAGCGATTTCGCGGGAATCCGGTACTACCAGCGCTTGCGCAGGCTTGCTTTGCTTGTCGCGGGGAGTCTCGACGACGCCGAGTGAGAGGCTTTGCCAGCGTGGTGGTTCCGGGGACAGCCCTTAGCCACCCCAGATCTTCAGGTACGCCGCGCGGTAGCCGGGTGGATCCCAGGTCGTTTCCCCGTGGCTGTTGGCTGCTGTGGAGAGGTGTACGGGGGCGACGTAGCCGCTGGCGGGGGTGCCGGAGAAGGTGCGGTTGAGTTCGTCGAGGATCTGCCAGCCCTGCTGGGCGAAGGGCTCGGGGATGGTGGCCGCCTGGAACTGTCTGCTGTTGATGCGTTGGAAGGCGGAGGGGTCGCCGTCGCCCGCGCCGATGTTGTAGGGGGCGGCGCCGCCCTTCTTGCGGGCCGCGCGCAGGGCCGGGGCGGCATCGGCGAAGTACACGTCGTTGATGGCGGCGGAGTGGGTCCAGCCGTCCCGGAAGCGGGAGAGGAGTGCGGAGACCTCCTGCGGGGTGCGGCTGCTGGTGTCCGAGATCGGGATGTTCTCCTCCGCCAGCAGCCGTACGCCCGAGCAGGCGGCGAGTCCTTTCTCGATGAGTTCGGACTTGTGCCGGGCGAACGGGATCGAGGCGTCGGTGAACACGACGACTCCGGCATGGCCGCGGGAGTGCGCGATGACCCAGTCCGCGCTGATCTTCGCCACGTCCTGGACGTTGGTGGTGATGTTGCTGAAGAGCGCGGGGTCCTTGCTCGGGCCGGGGTTGTCGACCGCGTGCCAGCCGATGAGCGGGAGGTGCTCCGCTCGGGCCTTGGCGACCTGTTGCGACGTCAGACGCGGGTCGAAGCCGCCGATGACGATGCCCGAGGGACGCAGGGCGAGGGCCTGGCTGAAGGCCGCTTGGATCCCGGCGGGAGTGCCCTGACCGTCGATCACCCGGACGTTCCAGCCGATGGCCTTCGCGGCTTCCCACACGCCCTTCGCGGCGCCTGCGACGCCGGGGTTGGTCATGGTCTGCGCGACATAGACGATCCTCTTGCCGGAAACCGCCGCGGGTCCGGTGGTGGGGCCGTCCCAGGTGGTGCGGATCTTCACCACGGTGTCGCGCCCATCGGCGGAAAAGGTCAGGAGCTGACTCCAGCGCTCGTCTCCGAGCTCGGGCGCGGTCATCTTCTGCGTGGTCACGTCGACCTTCGTGCTGCCGACGAGGACCTGGTACTGCGGGCAGCCGATCATGGCCTCGAAGATCCGGCCGGTGCCGGTCGAGAGCTTCCCCGCGGTGTCGCTGTACAACTCCTCGGAGACCTCCGAGTTGCTGCTGGCTGTGTAGGCGAAGGTGGCCTTCGCCTTGTGCGAGAAGGCAAGCGAGCCGCCCATGGCCGCGTCACCGCCCAGGTCGTTCAAGGCGGGACAGCCGAGAACGGAGACGTCGTCGTGCTGGGTGGGACGCTCGGGCTTGCGGGCGTAGCCGCTACCGAGGTCGCTCCCGTCGAGCAGGCGCGTCCTCAGCGCGGTCGACGCCAACAGCGCACCGTGTCCAGCATGGGCCGGCTCACCGCCGTGGGCGGAGGAGGGAGTGGCCGGCTTGGCCCCGGTGCTGGTGGTCGAGCAGGCGGGCAGGGCGAGGAGAGCAGCAGCGGTGAAGCTGATGGCGGCGACGATGCGAACGCGCATGGTGGAACTGACCCCTTGGTGCTAGGTGACGGGAGGTCAGTACGGGCTCGGGGGCCCGGTGGGGTCGTAGGAGTGGGGGTCAGTGGCCGAGGTGCCGCAGGCAGTCCTCGAACGTCGCATGTGTCGCGTCAGCGGGCCCAGCATGACGGTTGTACCAGGCCGTGTCGAGGCGCGTCTCCTGCTGCTGGTGCCCCTGGCGACACCGCAGCCAGATCTGGTCGCGGGTGGAGAGGATGAGCCAGTCCCGGTACGTACCGCACTCGACGCAGGCGACCATATCTCCGTCGAAGACGAGCGGCTGCGGCCAGGGCGTCATTCGCCCGGCGAGCTGGTCGTGGCTCAAGACGCGCAGCTCCGGCGGGAGGAAGTCATCCACGACCGACGCCGGCTCGCAGGGCTGTGGTTCGGCCGGCACTCGTTCGGCCTCTGGGGGCACCAGGCCCTCCAGCTGCGCCCATGCCTCGTCATGCAGGCGCCGCATCTCGTTTGTCTCCGCACGGCGGCGGCGTATCCGGTGAAACACCGTGGGGCCCTCCCTCGTCGTGTCCTGCTCGCTTCATGATCGTGCCTCAAGTCCCTGACCTGCTTCAATTCACAAAATCCACAGTCGCTGTCATCTGCGCCGGTGCCCGGACCGTCCCGGTGCCCGCTGTCCTGCCGGGTGTGGCGAGCGCTCTGCTGCGTGCGCGTCGGCCGTGCCACTGGTGTCGGCGGGCAGGTCCGCGGTCTGGCGCAGCCGCCAGACGAGGACGTCCGCGACGGAGTCTGCGGTGCCGAGTTCCCGTCGCCCGGCGGCGTTGGTGAGGAGGCTTGCCGGGTCGTGGCCGGCGGCTTCGGCGTCGGCGAGGGTGGCAGCGAGCGCGTACCATCCGGGCTCGGCCAGGATCTGTTCCGCCAGCTCCGGCAGCGCTTGGCGCAGCACCGACGTCTGCCGCTGGACCAGAGGGCTGGCCAGGCGCCTGCCGCGCTGGTAGAGCGTGCCAAGGGGGTGGGCAGCGGCGGCCTGGTAGGCAGAGCGCAGGTGCTCGGCGGCCTGGCGGGCGGCTTCGGCCTGCTGAGCGTGGCCCTTCTTGGCGTGCCAGTGCATGGCGGCGGTGATGAGGAAGACCAGCACGTCGATCGCCATCGCGGTCGTGGCGCCGTCTTCGCCTCGGCCGAGGGCGGGGCCGCCGTTGACGAGGTCGCGGGCGGCCTGCCGCAGAGCCCGGTCGTGCCCGCGTTCGGCGCGGATGTGAGAGCGGGAGGCTCGTTCGAACTCGAAGGCAGCGTCGCGCAGTTCATGGCGGGTGTGGGCGGCGGAGGTCTTCGCGAGCGCGTCCAGGACCTCGCCGGTCGCCGCGATGTGTGCTGCGGCGACCGCATCGTCGCCCTGCTCGACGATCGGGAGCGCTGCCCAGGCGGCCGATGCGGTCCGGCGACGCGCGGCAGAGGGGTTGTTGTCCGGGGTCGCACGGCCGGGAGTCTCTGGCGAGGGAGCCGGGTCAGGGTGGTCGGCGGACCAGCGTTCCCGGATCCGGGGCAGGGACAGGTCGGGGGCGAGGCGCACGCCGGGGTAGAACACGGGCTCGTCGTCCTTGTTGCGGTCGTCGGGCAGGGCGACCTTGTAGCCGAGCAGGTCGCCGGAGGGCGCTACGCGCTTGCGGACCAGAAGGCCGGCGGCGGTCAGCCGGTCGAAGAACTCCGTCTCGCCCGCCGCGCCGGCGACCGCGCGGCGCACGGTTTCGCGCAGCTCTTCTCGTGCGGTGCGCTCGCGGCCCTGCCTCTCGGCCTTGTGGCGCTCGGCGCTGGTGGGACGCTTCGCTGCGGTGCCGTCGCCCTTGTTGAGGCGGCGCAGGTCCAACTCGACTTCCAAGGCACGGGCTTCGTCCTGGACGCGGATGGCGTCGTTGTTGAGGTCGGGGCGGTAGCCGTCCTCGCGTACGAGGGTGGCGACGATGTGGATGTGGTTGTCGGCGTGCCGGACGGCTGCCCACCGGCATCCCGCGACCTGCTCCGGGTCGTCGATGCCCGCGGCGGCGACCATGCGGCGGGCGACGTCGCCCCACTCCTCGTCGCTCAGGATCCGGTCGTCGGGCCCGTTGCGGACGGACAGGTGCCACACATGGCGCTTGGGGCGTTCCGCCTCGTCGATGTTCTCGACCGGTTGATCCAGGAGCTGTTGGAGCTGCTTGAGGGTGGCAGTGCCATCCCGTCCGGGGTCGGGTGCGAGGTGGTCCCAGGAGGCCACCAGGTGCGGGTCGATGTGCTCCTCGAACTTGCCCGGCCCGTACAGGTAGTAGAGGAGGCCGATGGTGCGCTGCCCGCGCTTCTGAATCCGGGGAATCATGCTGCTGTCCTCAACCGATTGATCAACTGGGATGGCCAGCGGGAAGGAGGCGTTCCACGTACCGGCGGCGGGAAAACCCGACGTATGAGCTGGATGTCGCCGCTTGTCGCACTGCTGGGAGTCTTGCTTGGGGCCGGCGCGACGGCGATGGCGGATCGTCGCCGGTGGCGCCGGGAGGCGGTCACGCGCCTGCTGGAGCTACGTACGGAGCTGTACGCCGAGTACCTGGTAGCGATGGAGGAAACGGGGAGGGACCTCCTGCGCGTGCTGCGGACCACGGCAGCCGAGGAGCGCGAGACGTCTGCCGACGCGGCGTTCGCCGGCTTCAACCTTGGGGGCACACGGCAGCGGATCCACGTCCTGGCTCCGCTCGACGTCGTTCGGGCGGCCGACGAGATCTTTCGGGCTCTACGACGTGCCCGCGACTACGTCGCGACTGCCGACCCACGGGACACTCCAGGGCTCCTCGCCCTCAAGGACGAGGTCGGAATGCTGCGCGACCGCTTCCAGGAAGGGGTCAGACGCGACGTCTGCGGCCTGCTGGCCGGCAACGCCTCATGGTCTGGACGAGTCGATTGATCAATCCTGTGCAAGCATCCGGTCGGTGACTGCCTGCACGCGGGCGACCGCCCGCTGAACGGCCGAAACGACGGCGTCGAGTTCCGCAGGCTGTCCACCGCTATTGATGGCACGGGCGACTTGGTTCAAGTTGTTGCCGACCTGGCCGAGATGACGGCGTGCGGCGAACAGCTCGGCTATCAGGTCTCGGTGATCTGCGATGACCGCCGCGGTGTTCTCGGAGTCGTCGGCGGCAGCGAGACCTGCGCGTACGAGGAAGGCGGGCAGGCTCTTGCGTGACGTACGGGCTGCGGTGGTCAGCCGACGCCACTCGTTGTCGTTGAGACGGATGTTGCAGATGCGTGCGCGCTTGTTCTTCTGGGGGGAGCGCTTACGCGTGCTGGGTGCTGGAGTGGCGCTCGCGGGGCTTCGTGGCTCCTCCTCCACCCCTGGCTGCGACCCGTCCTCGGTCGCCGCCTGACGGTCCAGCGCCCCCCGGTGCTGGACCGCTCCCGCCACCCCTGGGGCGGGAGATGGCCATGCTGCCTTCCCCGACGGGGAAGAGTAGCTTGGCCGATAACTTGCTCGCCCCGAGACCGAGTTGAGGCCCCGAGACGGTTCCGGGGTGGAGGGGGACTCGTTCGGGTTCGTCACCGTTCACCGCCCCGCGTGTCGTCAATGATCTCCAGGATTTCGAGGACGAAGTCGAAAGCATCCTCTGTGTCGGTCAGGTGATGGATCTGGTGATCGGGTCCTATCTGGACGAACCACTGTCCTTCGGGGCCGTCGACTGCCGAGTGGATCAGTCCGTACCGCAGGAAGGTGTGCAGGAAAGCCCAGATCAAGCGGTCTTCGAACTGTTCGGGAGCGGTTGCGTGTGT
>NZ_JAMJFM010000023.1:0-131450 GCF_023544705.1 Streptomyces sp. MCA2 | reverse complement strand
GACGACTGGCCCGAGCCCGCCGACCGCTTCCCCGTCGTCCCCATGACCACGCTGCTGGAACTGGCCGCCGAGGCGGCCCAGGAGGCGCGGCCCGGACACCTCGTCACCGGCTACTCCGACGTACGGGCCCTGCGCTGGCTGCCCGTCGCCCCGCCCGTCGACCTGGCCGTCACCGCCACCCCTGCCGACGACGGCCGGGTACGGGTGAGGCTCGGCGACCACGCCGCCGTCACCGTCCACCTCGCGGCGCACCACCCGTCTCCGCCGCTGCCCGACCCCTCGCCCCTGACGTCCTGCCAACCGGCGCCCGTCAGCGCCGAGGCCCTCTACCGGGACCGGTGGATGTTCCACGGCCCGGCGTTCGCCGGGGTCCACGAGGTCGGCACGCTCGCCGCCGACGGCATCCGCGGAACGCTGCGCGCCCTGCCCGCGCCCGGCGCCCTCCTGGACGCCGCGGGCCAGCTCCTCGGCCACTGGATGCAGCTGAAACTCACCGGCGACCGGCTGGTCTTCCCCGCGACCCTGGACCGCGTACGGCTCTACGGGCCCCCGCCCCGCGCGGGCACGCTGCTGACGGCCACCGCCCGGATCCGTGCGGTACGGCCCGGCTCGGTGCGCGGCGATGTGGAACTGCAAGGTCCCGACGGCGGCGTATGGGCGCGGCTGGAGGGCTGGACGTACCGGCGGTTCGGAGCGGACGAGCGGGTGTGGCCCATGAAGTTCACCCCGGAGGTGTGCGGCATCGGCGAACCCCGGCCGGGCGGCTGGTGCCTGGCCCGGCGACGCTGGTCGGACCCGGCCTCGCAGGAGCTGGTCATGCGCCGCTACCTGGGCGCGGCCGAACGCGCCCGCTACGAACAGTGCGCACCGCGCGCCCGCGCGGCATGGCTGCTGGGCCGGATCGCCGCCAAGGACGCGGTCCGTGAGCTGCTGTGGGAGTCGGGAGCCGGGCCCGTCTTCCCTGCCGAGGTCCCCGTCGGCAACGACCACCACGGCCGCCCCCGGCCCGAGGGCCCGCTCGCCGGCGGGGTCCATCTCTCGCTCGCGCACAAGGACCATGTCGCCGTCGCCCTCGCCCACCGGTCGGGCCCCGTCGGCATCGACATCGAGTCCGTCACCGACGATCCGCGGGCCCTCGAACGGATCGCCCTCACCCCGGCCGAACGCCGTCTGGCGGACGGCCTCCACGCCCGGGAGGCACCCGGCCCGGGCACCGGCCGCGCCTACTGGGTCACCGCCCTGTGGTGCGCCAAGGAGGCCGCGGCGAAGGCGGCGGGCAGCGGCCTCGGCGGCCGGCCGCTGGAGTGGTCCGTGACGTCCGCGCCGGGCGGCGCGCTCCGGGTGGTCTCCCCGGAAGGCCGGAGCCACCTCGTCCACCTCGACTCCGTCCACGACCTGTCCGCGCGCCATGTCGTCGCCTGGACCGGGCCGCCGCCCGAGGACCGGACGGGCACCGACACCCCCACTCCCACGGAGGCCACCCATGGCAGCTGACCCGTTCCCCGAGCGCGCCCGGACGATCCTCGCCGAGATCACCGACATGCTGGTGCGCGTCGTCGGCGACGAGCTGCTCGTCGTCGGCGAGATCACCCCCGCGACCACCTTCAACGACGATCTGGCGCTGGAGAGCATCGAGTTCGTGGCCCTGGCCGAACTGCTCCAGCAGCGCTACGGCAGCTCGGTGGACCTCCTCGGCCTGCTCGCGGAGAAGGACATCGACCAGATCCTGGCCATGACGGTCGGCGAACTCGCCGTCCACATCGACCGGGCCACCGCCGCCGACCAGGCCTGCGCGGGCTGAGCGCCCCATGGCCCTGACCCCCGCAGGCGGGCTGCGCCTGCACACCCAGCGGCTGCCGGGCCGCGGCGGCGGCCCCACGGTCGTCTTCCTCCACGGCCTCGTGATGGACAACCTGTCGAGCTTCTACTGCACCCTGGCGGGCCCCGTCTCGCGGGCGGGCCATGAGGTGCTCCTCTACGACCAGCGCGGGCACGGCCGCAGCGAACGCCCGCCCGGCGGCTACGACAGGGACACCGCGGTGGACGATCTCGCCGCCCTGCTCGCCTCCCTCGGCCTCGACCGGCGCCCGGTCCATCTGATCGGCAACAGCTACGGCGGTGTGCTCGCCCTGCACACCGCACTCGTCCGGCCCGATCTGGTCGCCTCACTCGTGCTGATCGACGCCCAGCTGACCGGCGACTGGGTCGAGGACATGACCGACACCCTCTCCGTCGCGGCCCTCGGCCTCGAACACCGCCGGCTGCCCGAGCAGCTCGCCGCGCTCGGACGGCGCAAGCAGGCCCGGCTGACCGCCGGCGCCGACGCCCTGCTCAACCGCACCACCCTGATCGAGGACCTCGCCGCGGGCAGCGCCTTCACCGCCCCCGACTTCGCCCGGCTGGCCTGTCCGGTCCTCGCCGTCTACGGAGAGCACTCCGAACTCCTGCCCGGAGCACGGGAACTGGCGGGCGCCGCGCCGGACTGCGAGCTGTGTGTGCTCCCCGGCGTGGGGCACACCGTGCTCAACGAAGCCACCGCAGGGCTGTGCGCCGCGGTGCTGGCACGGCTCGGCGCCCCGGCCGGGGCGGTGACCGGATGAGAGTGCTGTTCGTCGTCCCGCCGCTGGTCGGACACGTCAACCCGACGATCGCCGTCGCCGCCGAACTCACCGCACGCGGCCACCAGGTCGCCTGGACCGGCCCCGCCGCGGCCCTCGCGCCGCTGCTTCCCGCGGGCTCCCTGCTGTACCAGGCGGGAGACGGGGACGCGGCCGACAGCACGGACGTCCTGCACGGGCGGTGGCGCGACCTACGGGGCATCGCGGCCCTGCGCTTCCTGTGGGCGGAGGTCCTCATCCCGCTCGCCCGCGCGATGCTGCCCGGCGTGCACACCGCCGTCGAGGCCTTTGCGCCCGATGTGCTGGTGGCCGACCAACAGGCCCTGGCAGGGCCGCTGGTGGCGCGCCGCCACGGTCTGCCCTGGGCGACCTCGGCGACCACCTCGGCCGAGTTCACCCGGCCCTTCGAGGGTGTCCCCAAGGTGGGGGAGTGGGTGGCGCAGCGCATCGCGGCGCTGCTCGCCGAATCCGGGGCGCCCAGCGGCTGGGACCCGCGCTTCTCCCCGCACCTCGTCCTGGTCTTCTCCACCCCCGCGCTCATCGGGGACGGCGGGCCGTCCGGGGACGGGGCGCAGGCCAGCGGGGCGGCCGACGGCGCGCCCGGCGCTGCCGCCCGCCCCGGAGGGCGGAGGTACCCGCCCCACTACGCCTTCGTCGGGCCCGCCTTCGGCGCCCGCCCGTCCGCCCAGGACTTCCCGTGGCACCGGCTCGACCCCGGACGCGCGCGGGTGCTGGTCTCCCTCGGCACCCTCAACCGCGAGGCGGGCGCCCGCTTCTACCCCGCGGTACTGCGCGCCGCGGACGCCCTCGCGGACCGGGCACAGCTGATCCTGGCCGCCCCCGTCGACCTCGCCGGGACCGTCCCGCACCACATGGTGCACCAGGAGTACGTCCCGCAGCTCGCCCTGCTGCCGCACCTCGACGCCGTGCTGTGCCACGGCGGCCACAACACCGTCTGCGAGGCGCTGGCCCACGGACTGCCGCTGGTCGTGGCGCCCGTCCGCGACGATCAGCCGATCGTCGCCCGGCAGGTGGCCGAGTCCGGTGCGGGAGTGCGGGTGCGCTTCGGCCGGGCCCGTGCGGACGAGCTGCACCGGGCGCTGGCCGCCGTACTGGACGAGCCGGCCCACCGCCGTGCGGCCCGCCGCATCCAGGCGTCCTTCGCCGGGGCGGGCGGCGCCCGCACCGCGGCCGACCGCCTGGAGAAGCTGGCGCCCGACGCCACGGGCCCCGGCCGGCACCCCGCCCCGCCCGGACCCGGCACCGCCCCGACCGAGAACGAGAAGGGACCGTGAGCCAGATGACGCGAGCGCACCGTTCGGGACGCCGCACGCGATGGGTGGCGGCCGCCGCCGTGACGGCCCTGGGAGCGGGCACCGTGCGCGCCCGCCGCAGGCTCGCCGCACTGCCCGTGCTCGCCCCCGCCGGGCCGTACGGCGCCCCGCGGCCACCGCTCCCGGGCTGGCACCTGATCACCGCGCCCGGTGTCGCGGCCGACGAGGCGACCGTGCGCGCCGCGGCCGGCCACGCCGTACGCGAAGGGCTGGAGGTCGTGGACCTCGTCCCGGCTCGCCTGGACGCCGAAAGCACCCTCGGTCTGCTCCGGCTGCTCGACCCCGTGGCCCACCGCACCGACCGGTGCGCCCCGGGGCAGGGCGCGGGCCACGCCCTGCTGGTGTCCGACGACGTCCACCGGCGGGCCGGGCTCGACAGCGCCGTACCGCCGGGTTCGACCGCCGATCTGCTCCGCCTCGTCCGCACCCTGAAGGAGTACGCCCCCGACGCCACCGGCTGGGCCATCGCCCCCGGTCTGACCGTGCCGCCCCCCGACCCCGCGCGGCACGCCGAGGAGCTCCGCGCCCGCGGACTCCCGCCGGGCCTGTTGTCCGCCGCCCGGCTCGCCGGCCTCGCGCTGCTGGTGAAGTGCCTGGTCTCGGCGCCGCGTTGGGGCGCGGCGGCCACTGCCCTGTACTGGCTCCAGCCCGCCGTCGTCCTGGGCCCGGCCCGGGGACCCCGCCCCGTCGGCCTCGCCCGCGACACCGCCGCCCGCCCGCTGCGCGCCCTGTCCGGCGCGCTGCGGACCCTCGCCACACCGGCCGCCGACCCGCCCGACGCCGCCGGCGACACGACGCGCCGGGCCGCCTACACCGCCGAACTGGCGGCCGGCACGGACCGGTTCTTCGAACCCCGCCGCCCGGACTGCCCCTGGTGCTCCGCACCCGAACCCGCCGTGCGGCTCCGCACCCCCGACCTGCTCCAGGGCAAGCCCGGCCGCTTCACCCTCGAAGAGTGCCGCCACTGCGGCCACATCTTCCAGAACCCCCGCCTCACCCGGGACGGACTCGACTTCTACTACCGCGACTTCTACGAAGGCCTCGGCGGCGACGGCGCCGCCCTGGTCCTGGGCCGGATGAGCGACACCTACCGCGCCCGCGCCGAAATGCTCCGGCCCTTCACCACCCCCAGGGCCTGGCTCGACGTCGGCACCGCCGCGGCACACTTCTGCAACGCGGCACGCACCGTATGGCCCGACACCCGTTTCGACGGACTGGACATGGGCGAAGGCGTCCACGAGGCCGCCCGCCGGGGCTGGATCGACACCGCCTACCAGGGCCAGTTCCCCGACCTCGCCGGCCGGCTCGCCGGCCGCTACGACACGGTGAGCATGCACCACTACCTCGAACACACCCGTGACCCCTTCGCCGAACTCGACGCGGCCGTCAAGGTCCTGGCCCCCGGCGGCCATCTGCTCATCGAACTCCCCGACCCCCGCTCCCGGGCCGGCCGGCTGCTCGGCCGCTACTGGCTGCCCTGGTTCCAGCCCCAGCACCAGCACCTCATGCCGTCCGGGAACCTCGAACAGGCCCTGACCGCACGGGGATTCACGATCCTCGCCGTGCAGCACGGCGCGGCCCACCAGTCCAACGGCGACTTCCTCGGCGCCGTCGCCCTCGCCGCGAACGGACTCGCCCCCGACCCGGACGCCCCCTGGTCCACCGTCCCCGCCACCCCGGCCCGGCGTGCCGCCCGCAGCGCCGTTCAGGCCATGGCGGTGCCCTGCTACGCCGCCGCGCTCGCCCTCGACGCGCTGCGCACCGTGGCGGCCCGCGCCACCGACGGCGGCAACGCCTACCGGCTGCTCGCCCGCAAGGAGCTGGGGTGAACGCGGGCGGCCTGGCGTACCGCACCACGGCGGACCCGCTGCTGCGCCTGCTCTCGCACGGCTTCGCGACGGCGTACCACCGCCCGCCCGACGCCGTGTGGCGGGCCCCGTACGCCTTCCGGGTCGCCGCGGCCGCCGTTCCGCCCGGCCCGCCGCACACCGGGACCGCGCCACGGACCGACTGGTTCGCGGCGGCCGGGCATTACGTCGACGTGGCCGTCGCCCCGCGCGTCGACGGAGTGCTGCGCTGCGGCTCGCTCAACCACCCCGCCGAGACCGCCGAACTCCCCCTCACCGGACGGGCCGCCCGCGCCCCCGGCTGGGCGGCCCGCCCGTATGCCGTGCTGCGCGCCCTCGCCGCCGCCGGATGCGGACGGGGCGGCGCCGATCTCCAGCTGAACGCCCCGCTGCCCGAGGCCGTGGGGCTGCCCGTCGCCGAACCGCTGGAGTGCGCGGTCGCCCTGGCCGTCGCGGGCGCGCACGCCGGCCGGGGCGGGTGCCCGCCGAACCGCGCCCAGTTGGCGCGTCTCCTGAGCGCCGCCGTACCCGGCGACGACGGGCTGCGCCGCGCCGTGCTCTTCGCCCGGGCCGGCCACCTCCTCGCGGCCGACGGCAGCACCCAGCAGCCGCTGCGCGCCCCTGACGGCAGCCCAGATCCCCGTCTGCTGCTCCTGACGGCGCGCCTCACCACCGGCGGGGACGCGGGCGCGGACGGCGGTGCCGCGGCCGGCGCCACCCCCTCCTCCGTGGCCACCGGCCTCGCCACCGCGGTCCGTGAAGCCCTGCGCGCCGGTGCGTGGTCCGCCTGGTGGCCCGGCGCCCGCCCCGGCCGCAGTGTGCTGCTGCTGGTGCCCCGGGACCGGCGCGCGGCGGTCCGGACCGCCGCCGCCGATGCCTTCCGCGGCTGCGGCCTGCCCGTACCCCGCATCCTGCGGATCGCCGTCGCGGACGCGGCCCGCCGCGAGGACTGACGACCCGACCCCGGCACCCTCAGGCAAGGAGGGAGACCTCATGAAACGCACAGCGGTCCATCTGCGCAGGGCACTCGTGGCGATGATCGGCGCGCTCGGGCTGACCGTCGCCGCCACCACCGCCGACGCGCACACCACCCCCACGGGCACGGTGGTCCACGCGAGCGGCACCGGCACCCGGGCGGCTCTGCCGTCCTACGACCACCTCGTGATCGTCGTCTTCGAGAACAAGCAGTACGGCGAGATCATCGGCAGCTCCCAGGCGCCCTACCTCAACCAACTCGCCCAGGGAGGCGCCGAACTGACCGGTATGAAGGCGCTGACCCACCCCAGTCAGCCGAACTACTTCAACCTCTTCTCCGGCACCACCCAGGGCGTCACCGGCGACGGCTGTTACACCGCGCAGTCGATGACCGCCCCCAACCTCGGCCAGGAGCTGATCGCCGCCGGCAAATCCTTCGCGAGCTACAACGAGGGCCTGCCGGAGGAGGGTTCCACGACCTGCTCCGCCGGCCGGTACGCCCAGAAGCACAACCCCTGGTTCGCCTTCAAGAACGTGCCGCTGAACACCGGAAAGACCTTCGCCCAGTTCCCCAAGGACGACTTCACCAAGCTGCCCACCGTGTCGTTCGTCATCCCGGACATGTGCAACGACATGCACGACTGCGCCGTCGGCAGCGGCGACACCTGGCTCAAGAACAACCTCGCCTCCTACGCCACGTGGGCCAAGGACCACAACAGCCTGCTGATGGTGACCTGGGACGAGGACAACTACCTCGGCTCCAACCGGATCGCGACCGTCTTCCACGGAGCCCATGTCACACGGGGCAGCGTCAGCGGCGCCTACAACCACTTCAGCCTGCTGCGCACGATCGAGGACATGTACGGCACCGGGCATGCGGGCAATGCCGCCACCGCCGCCCCCGTCACCGGGGTGTTCGACACCGACGGCACCGAGCCGCCCGACGGCGGCCTCCAGCTCACCGCCCCCGGCCCGCAGACCTGCCGCTTCGCACAGGAATGCACCGTCCAGCTGACCGCCACCGGCGGCACACCCCCGCTCACCTACCGCGCCACCGGTCTGCCGCTGGGCCTGGGCGCCGACGCCGCGGGCGGCCGGATCGGCGGCAGATCCTGGCAGACCGGCACCTTCCCGGTCACCGCCACCGCCACCGACTCCAAGGGCGCCACCGCCACCGCTGCCTTCCCGCTCACCGTCAACTGGTTCTGAGGAACCCGCGGAAGGATCTCCCCACGCCATCCATGCCGTTCCCGGCGACCACGGCGCGGGCCTCCGGAAGGTGCCCGCGAACGGCGAAGGCCACCCCCGCAAGGAGGTGGCCTTCGCCGTCTCGCCCGCCGTGCGGGGCCGTGAGCGCCGTCAGCGGCGCCGCACCAGCGGGAACGGCAGCGTCTCGCGGATCGACAGACCGGTGAGGAACATGACCAGCCGGTCCACGCCGATGCCCAGACCACCGGTCGGCGGCATCGCGTACTCCAGGGCCTGGAGGAAGTCCTCGTCCAGCTCCATCGCCTCCGGGTCACCGCCGGCCGCCAGCAGCGACTGGGCGGTGAGCCGCCGCCGCTGCTCGACCGGGTCGGTCAGCTCCGAGTAGGCGGTGCCCAGTTCGGTGCCGAACGCGACCAGGTCCCAGCGCTCGGCGAGCCGAGGGTCCTTGCGGTGCTGCCGGGTCAGTGGCGAGACATCGGTGGGGAAGTCCTTGTAGAACGTGGGGAGCTGGGTCTTCTCCTCCACCAGCCGCTCGTACATCTCCAGCACGATGTCGCCGCGGCCCATCTCCGGCTTCACCGGCACCGCCGAGGCGGCGCACAGCCGGCGCAGCCGGTCCGGTGCGGTGTCCGCATCGACCTCTTCACCGAGCGCCTCGGAGATCGCGCCGTAGACGGTCTTGACCGGCCAGATCCCCGAGATGTCGTGCTCGACGAGCCGGCCGTTCGCGTCCGCCTTACGGGCCGTGGCGCTGCCGAACGCGTTGATCGCGGCGCCCTGGATCAGCTCCCGGGTCAGGTCGAGCATCACGTCGTAGTCGGCGAAGGCCTGGTAGGCCTCCAGCATCGTGAACTCGGGGTTGTGCTTGTAGGAGATGCCCTCGTTGCGGAAGGTCCGCCCCATCTCGAAGACCTTCTCCATACCGCCCACGCACAGCCGCTTGAGATACAGCTCCGGCGCGATCCGCAGATACAGATCGAGGTCGTAGGCGTTGATGTGGGTCTGGAACGGGCGGGCGTTGGCGCCACCGTGGATCTGCTGGAGCATCGGCGTCTCGACCTCGAGGTAGCCGCGGTCGATCAGCCCCTGGCGCAGCGCCTGTACGGCCGTGCTGCGGGCCCGTACGTTGTCCCGCGCGTCCGTCGAGACCACCAGGTCCACATACCGCTGGCGGACCTTGGCCTCCGGGTCGGACAGCCCGCGCCGCTTGTCCGGCAGCGGACGCAGGCACTTGGCCGTCAGCCGCCACTGCGTCACGAACACCGTCAGCTCACCGCGGTCGCTGCTGCCGACCTCGCCCTCCGCCTCGACATGGTCACCGAGGTCGATGTCCGTACCGAAGCGGTCCAGCAGGTCCTTGCCGCTGCCGTCCCGGGTCAGCGCGATCTGGAGATCGCCCGACCAGTCCCGCAGCACCGCGAAGAGCACGCCACCGTGGTCACGGGTGAGCAGCACCCGCCCGGCGATGCTGACGGACTTGCCGCTGCGCGTGCCGGGCGTCAGGTCCGGGTACTCGTCGCGGACCTCGCCCAGGGTGTGCGTACGGTGCACGCCCACCGGATACGGGTCGGTGCCGGCCTCCCGCAGCCGCTCCAGCTTCCGGTGGCGCACCCGCACCTGCTCGGGCAGCGCGGCCAGTTCCTGCTCGTGCAACTCCTCCTCGGTGGCCGGACCGCTCTGCACCAGACCGAGTTCGTCCAGCGACGGCAGGCCCGCGGTGCTGGCCGGGGCCAGCACCCGCTTCTTGTGGCCCTTGCCCCACAGCTTGCCCAGGCTCGGCACGGCCACGTAGCCCTCGGCGATGCCGGAGGCCAGACCGATACGGGCCAGCGCGCCGGTGTCCGCGTAGCACAGGAACCGCGGGTACCACTCGGGGTTGTACTTCGCGTTGGAACGGTAGAGGGCCTCCAGCTGCCACCACTTGGAGAAGAACAGCAGCAGCCTGCGCCAGAACTTCAGCACCGGCCCGGCACCGATACGGGCGCCCTCCTCGAAGGCGGACCGGAACACCGCGAAGTTCAGCGAGACCCGGCGCACGCCCATGGCACCTGCCTGGGCGCACAGCCGCGCCACCATGAACTCCATGACACCGTTGGGCGCGGAGCGGTCACGGCGCATGACGTCCAGCGAGATGCCGTCCTTGCCCCACGGCACGAACGACAGCAGCGCGATCATGTTGCCGTCGCCGTCGAACGCCTCGGCCAGCAGGCACGCGCCGTCCTCCGGGTCGCCCAGCCGGTCCAGCGCCATCGAGAACCCGCGCTCGGTCTCGGTGTCCCGCCAGGCGTCCGCCCGGTGGATGACCTCCTGCATCTCCTCGTCGGTCAGCTCGGAGTGGCGCCGTACGCGGAAGGTCGCGCCGGTGCGCTCGACGCGGTTGACGGCCTGGCGGGTCACCCGCATCTCGCGGCCGTCCAGGTCGAAGTCCTTCACATGCAAGATCGCTTCGTCGCCGAGCTGGAGCGCGCCGAGGCCGCAGCGGGCGAACGCCTTGGCGCCGCTCTCGCTGGCACCCATGACGGCGGGCTGCCAGCCGTACCGTCCGGCGACCTCCAGCCATGCCTCGATGGCCTGCGTCCACGCCTCGCGGTCACCGACCGGGTCACCACTGGCCAGACAGACACCGGCCTCGACCCGGTAGGTGACGGCGGCCTTGCCGCTGGGGGAGAAGACCACGGCCTTGTCGCGGCGGGAGGCGAAGTAGCCGAGCGAGTCCTGGCTGCCGTAGCGGTCGAGCAGCGCCCGGATCCGGGACTCCTCGTCGCCGTGCAGCGCGGCCTCCATCCGCTGCGAACGGAACAGCGTGAGCGCGGCGTTCAGCTCCGCCAGCGCGCCGAGCAGTCCGAGGACGGCGCTGGTCCAGTGTGCCGGATGGCCCTCGACCAGCCGGCCGCCGACCAGTCCGCCGCAGACGCGGTTGGCCGCCCACAGCAGCCGGTTGGCGCCGCCGGGCTCCAGCGTGCCGGGGGCCAGCGACACCAGTCCCCAGCCGATCAGCACCGCGGCCACGAGCCCGCCGATCAGCACCAGGATGGCGCGCAGGAACGCGCCGCGCCGGGTGATCGCATAGAACTCGCGGTGCGAGACGAGCAGCAGCACCAGCGCTCCGGCACACAGCACCAGGGAGAAGGCGTACTCCCAGTACCCCCTGGCGAGGAACAGTGCGTCCGCCAGGATGACCAGCACCATGTAGGCCACCACGAACCACAGCGCCACCCGTTTACGGGCGGTCATCGCGGCGCCCAGGAGGAAGAGGAACACCGCATAGGCGAAGTTCGGCGCCACCGGGATGGTGAGGGCGTCCAGCCAGTAGATCACCGGGTGGAGTCCGCGCCGGAGCGGCCCGATCAGCGCCGTCAGGGCACAAAAGAGCCCCAGCACACTGAAGATGATGGCGAAGCCATTGGGGACACGGCGCCGGAAGCGCCGCCACCCCGTGAGTTGATCCTGGTCCTGCACGGTGCTCATTCCGTCACACTAGGCTCTGAAAGGGGTCAGCTGCTCGACGCGTGGGCGCTGGTTCTCTGCCACGGGGATCAGCCGTCATGCCAGTCTCCGATCCCGGTGGTCCTGTTGTCTTCCCCTCGTTCGGAGGGTGCGGTGACCTCTACGGGGTCACTCACGTGGACCTTGCCACAATCCCGTCCCATGTCCGAGTCGGTGCAACTCCGGCCGATGGTGAAGTTCAGGTCATAGTCGTCGGCGAAGTAACGGCCGCCGCCGGAGTACACCCCGTCGAGGGCCGCTCGCAACGTGCCGTGGGTGCCCGGTTTCCACTGCTGCGCGGGACGCCAGTCCACCCGGTCCCTGCCGTTGCGGTCCTTCGCCCAGTGGCACGATCCGGCTGTGCGGCGGTCGCCGGTGACGCTCAGGCGCCGCTCGACCGCGGCCCGGTCGGTCACCGGGAAGTCGAAGGTGAGCGTAAGGGGCCGGCCGGCGTCGACCACGGTGCCCGCTGATCCGGGCCCGAGCGTCAGGGTGTTCAGCCCGGCCGCCTTCGCGGTGGTCAGCGACTCCTTGGCCGCGCCGACGCCGCCCTGCGCGTTCCTGGTCCTGGCGACGAGGGAGTACTTGGTGTCCGGGGCGGCTTTCGCCCGGGACGTCCAGAGGGTTCCGCCGTTCCCGAGCCCGCCGGGCAGCCGCTGTCCCCTGGAGTCGGTGACCGTCACCTCGGTCAGCACCCCGCCCTTCGCGGTCACCCGGAGCCTGTCGCCGGCCTGCACGGCGCCGGTCCCGCCCGCCGCGCCCAGCGCCACCTTCACCGGGTCGCCCTGGGGTGCCGGCCCCTCGACGCCCCCGCACGCGGTGAGCGTGCCCACGCCGACCGCCAGGGCCAGAGCGGGTACGGCACGCCGCGGCCGGAACGGCCTGCGGCGGCGGGAGAGGGTCTGGCTCATGTCGGGGCTTCCGTCTGCGGTACGGGGAGGGCGGCGGTGTCGGCCGCTAAGACGGCAGATCGCCACACTTCGTTGCAGGGAGTGATGTGATCCACGACACAGCGATGGGCGGGGGCGTGGTGTGGGGGTGAGTGCCGGAGTGCCGCTTGGCACTTGCGGGGATATGGGCGATTCCTTCCGCGGGGCCGGTCGATTGCAGGCGAGAGGCCGGATCGGTGGCCGGACGGACGGTGAACGGCAGTCGCGCGCGCCGCCTCCGGGCGGGTGGGCCGCACGGCCCGGTCGGCCGCCGTCCACCGCGCCCCGCCACCGGCCCCCGTGACCCGCAGTGATCACCTGATTGGAGCACCCGGACGAGAACCGGACATACCCTGAAATACGCCAAACTGGCCACCCCTTGCTGCCCGTTCGGGCGGCGGTTGAGGAGGTGTGCGTCCCATGGCCATTTCCATCTCGGTCGTACTGCTGCTGGTGATCCTGACCGTGATCTTCCTGCGCAGCGGCAAGCTCAAGATCTCGCACGCCCTGGTGTGTGCGCTGCTCGGCTTCTACCTGGCGAACAGCAGCCTCGCCCCGGACATCCACCAAGGACTGTCCGGCGCCGCCGACGTGGTGAGCAGTGTGCGTCCATGATGGTGGCGGCCTGCCGGAACCTCGTCCTCACCTCCTCGGTCTGACGGCCACCTCCTGGGCCTGGAACCTGCTCTCCCTGGGCGCGCCTTCCCGTCCGGCCCGTCGGCGGCTGGTGCGCGGACCGGGTGCACCCCGCCGTCGTCACGGCCCGGGCGAAGCCGCCGAGGCCCCGGCGGCACCGGGGACAGGCCCAGGGGCCGTCCGGGAGTCCGGGACGCTCACCGGGAGGAGAACACTCCGACCGCATTGGGCACCGGCCGCTCCGCCCCGCCGGACGGGTGGTTGCGGACCGTCGCCCCGTACCTGTCGCCGGTGACCAGCGTCGACGACCCGCCGCCGTCCAGATCCATTGCGTCCCGTGCGCCCAACTGCGCCATCAGTTCCGCCAGTTCCTGCACCGTCAGGCCGGTCTGGCCCGGGGCCCCGTCCAGTGCCAGCAGATACAGCAGCCGTCCGCCGCCCCCGATCCCCGCGGATGTCCGCACCGCTACCGCGACGGTGTCCAGACCGGCCACGGGCGCGTCGTCCCGCACGATGGGGAAGCCGCCCACCGCGAACCGCAGCGGACCGGGCCCCCGGCCGACGAGGTGATGGGTGATCTGCACCGGCTCACCGATATGCAGCTTGCGCAGTTGCCGCGCCCCTTCCTCCCGGCCCACCAGCACCACGCTCCCCGCGGCCACCCCGCCGGCGCCCGGCACGTCGTCCAGCGCCGTCACCCGGCCGTGCCGGACGGTCACCTCCGCGGTGTCCGTCGTGCACGGCGCCGCCCGGTCGGCGTCCGTGCCGCAGGTGGCGCGCACCCGGGACGCCGGGCCCCACTGCGGCGTGTAGGCGCCGATTCCGTCGACCGGCAGGGCGTACTGGTTCAGTCCGCGCAGCGGCAGCGCCCCCTCGGCGGTCAGCGCCGCACCGCGCAGCGTGAGCCGGTCCAGCCGGGCCCGGCGGTCGTAGCCGATGCCGATGACGTCCTCGGTGGTCGCGCCCGGCGGCATGACCGGCCCGAACCGCTGGCCGTCGGGCACCGCGCCCTTCAGCTGCCGCCCCGAGGCCACCGCCGGACCGACCGAGGCGCCGGTGGCCTCCACACCCGGGTGCTGGGTCTCGGTGATATTGAAGAAGTCGCCGTTGACGGCCCCCACCGCACCGCGATCGGCCGCCAGTTGGGACACCGGCGACCGCGCGCCGACCGCCCCGGGGTACAGCAGATCCACCGAGACCCGCGGATCGGCCAGATCGACCGTCAGCAGATGCCCGTGCACGATGCCGCGCGGCACCGTCATCCGGAATTCGCCGTATGCCACACCAGGCGCCACCGACCTGGCAGGGGAGCGGTGGAGAGTGCTGTCCGCGGCGGTGGCCGGCGCCCCGCCCGCCATCCCGCCGCCCGCCAGCACACCCCACGCCACCAGCACCGTCAGTACCGCACGCACTCGACCGAATCGCCGCTTCACGATCCCCCCTGACGTCGTGCCAACTGTCCCAGGTGCCGAAGACGCTCACTATGACCCGGAGATGTCATGAATTTGTACACCCGCAGAACGGCCGTCGTGTCGCTGGGCGCCGTCCTCGCCGCGGGCCTGACCGCGCCCGCCGCCGCCCGTGACACGGCCGTACGGCCCACCGGCCCCGTGCCGCTGCGCCGTGCCCATGCGCACAATGACTACGCGCACGCCCGGCCCCTGCTCGACGCCCTCGACCACGGCTTCGGCAGCGTGGAGGCGGACATCTGGTTGGTGGACGGCCGCCTGCTGGTCGCCCACGAGGAGGGCGGTCTCGACCCCGCCCGCACCCTGGAGGCGCTCTATCTGGATCCGCTGCGCCGACGGATTCGCGCCAACGGCGGCACGGTCTACCGGGGCCATCGGCTCTCCCTCCAGCTGCTGATCGACCTCAAGACCGCGGGCGATCCCACCTACCGCGCGCTGTCCCGGGTCCTGCACGGCTACCGGGATCTGCTGAGCGTCTGCCGCGCGGGCCGGGTACACGGCGGTCCGGTCACCGCCGTGATCTCCGGTGACCGGGCCGCCCGTGCGCCCATGGAGGCCGAGCGGGTGCGCCACGCCTTCTACGACGGGCGCCCGGAAGACCTGGGGACCGCCGCCCCCGCTTCCTTCGCCCCGCTGGTCTCCGCCTCCTGGACGGACCACTTCGGCTGGCGGGGCGTGGGCCCGATGTCGTCCGCCGAGCGGGAACGGCTGCGCCGGCTGGTGGCGGCCGCACACGGCGAGGGGCGCCGGCTGCGCTTCTGGGCGACACCGGATGCGGCCGGAGCGGCGCGCGAGGCGGTGTGGACGGAGCTGTTCGGCGCCGGCGTCGACCACCTCAACACCGATGACCTCGCGGGCCTGGCGCGCTTTCTGCGGTCGGCTCACTGACCGCCGCGCCGGGCGCCGTCGCCGGTGTACGCACGCCGTGCCGCGGCCTTTCGGGCACCCCGAAGGGCGCGGTACGGCGTGCCGCGTCATCCGGCGCCGTGCCAGGAGGCGTCGTTGACCAGCTGGAGGTAGCGCGCCCAGTCCCAGAACTCACCGGGGTCGGTGTGGTCGGTGCCGGGGACCTCGACATGGCCGATGATGTGCTCGCGGTCCTTGGGGATCCGGTAGCGGTCACAGATGGCGGCGGTGAGCCGGGCGGACTGCTCGTAGAGCGGGTCGGTGAACCACAGCGGGTCGTCGATCCAGCCCTCGTGCTCGATGCCGATGCTGCGGGTGTTGTAGCCCCAGTTCCCGGCGTGCCAGGCGACATGCCGCTCGCTGACGCACTGCGCGAGATAGCCGTCGGCGGACCGTACGACATAGTGTGCGGCCGCCTTGTGCGCCGGGTCCTGGAAGAGCGCGAGGGTGTCCGCGTAGGTCTCCTGGGTCACATGCACCACGACCATCTCGACGGGATACTGCGTGGGGCGGTTGGCGGCGGTGAAGTTGGCCGGGCTGGCCGGCACCCGGTGGACAGGGGGGTAGGCGCCGCCGTGCGGCGTCCGCCGGGTGGGAGCGGCACCGGCCGCGGTGAAGGGGACGAGTGCGGCGGACGCGGCGAGCGCGGCCGCACCGGTGAGCAGGCGCCGACGGGCCGGGCGGTGGTGGTCGGGCTCCATGTGAACTCCTGACAAGGACCGAGGGGGAGTGGTCGCGTACATGTCACGCACACATGCGGTGCGTTCATGATGCGCAACAGGGCACGCCCTGCCAAGGGAATGGCCGTTCTGCCAATGGCTCGACCAAAGGCAGAACGGCGCAGGTCAGGAGTGGCGAGATACCTGATCGGACGTCACTCGGGTGCCGCGCACACGGGCCTGACGGCCGACCGTGCGCGCGGCACCCGGGCCGCAGCCCCCGCCGGTCAGTGACCGATCTCTACGTCCTCCAGGATGCCCAGCGCGTCCGGCACCAGCACCGCCGCCGAGTAGTAGGCGCTGACCAGGTAATTGATGACGGCCTGGTCGTTGATGCCCATGAAGCGCACCGACAGGCCGGGCCGGTACTCGTCCGGGATGCCGGTCTGGTGCAGTCCGACCACGCCCTGGTTCTCCTCGCCGACCCGCAGCGCCAGAATCGAGCTGGTCTGTTCCGGGGTGACCGGGATCTTGTTGCAGGGCAGCAGCGGAATGCCCCGCCAGGCGCGGACCGCCGTGCCCTCGAACTCCGCGGTGGTGGGGTAGATCCCCCGGGCGTTCCACTCCCGCCCGATCGCCGCGATGGTGCGCGGATGCGCCAGCAGGAACTGGGTCTTACGACGCCGGGAGATCAGCTCGTCCAGGTCGTCGGGGGTGGGCGGCCCGCTGCGGGTGTGGAGGCGCTGCTTGAGGTCGGCGTTGTGCAGCAGCCCGAACTCGGGGTTGTTGATCATCTCGTGTTCCTGGCGCTCGCGCAGCGCCTCCACGGTCAGCCGCAGCTGCTGGTCCAGCTGGTTCATCGGGTCGTTGTAGAGGTCCGCGACCCGTGAGTGCACCTTCAACACGGTCTGGGCGACGCCGAGTTCGTACTCCCGCGGCGCCAGCTCGTAGTCGGCGAAGGTGCCCGGCAGGGCCGGCTCGCCGACATGGCCGGCCGCCAGCTCGATGGCCGCCTCACCGTGCTTGTTCTGCGACGGCGCCAACGCCCCTCGGAACTCCTCCAGATGGGTGCGCAGCGACTCCGACCGGCCCAGCACCTCTTCGAGGTCGCTGCGGTACAGGGTCAGTGCGGTCACCCGGGTCACCGCCCGCACGGAGTGCTCCCACTCCGCGTCCGCCGTCAGCAGCACCGTGGCGCCGAGGGCGTCACCGTCGGCCAGCACCCCCAGTACGGTTTCGTCGCCGTACTTGCCGGTGCCGAGGCGGTCGAGCTTGCCGTGGGCGATCAGGATGACCCGGTCCGCCGGCCCGCCCGCACGGGCCAGCACATCGCCCGGTGCGAACTCCCGCTGGACGAAGCGGTCCGCCAGCGCCTCCAGCGTCCCGGCGTCGGTGTAGCCGCGCAGCGGCGCCAGCTCCCGCAACTCCGCCGGAATCACCCGGACTTCGGAGCCGGTCGAGACGAAATCCACCCGCCCGTCACCGAGGGTGTGGGTAAGCCGGCGGTTGACGCGGTACGTACCGCCGGAGACCTGCGTCCAGGGCAGGATGCGCAGCAGCCAGCGGGACGAGATCCCCTGCATCTGCGGCACGGTCTTGGTCGTGGTCGCCAGCTTGCGGGCGGCCGCGGTGTCCAGGCTGGACCGGCTCTGCTCGATCGCGGACTGCTGCGGTCCGGACGTCGGATCCACCGATGTGGTCATGAAGAAGGCTCACCTGTTCTGGTCGGTGCTGTGCTGTGCTGTGCTGTGGGTGCGGCGCCTGCATGTGCGTACGGTCGGCGCGGCAGGGCGGGCGGAGGGACGCGGCCGTTCGCCGGGCGCGCCGGGTCCTTCCACGGGCCGTTCAGTGGCCGATCTGTACGTCGTCGAGAACGCCCAGCGCATCGGGCACGAGAATGGCCGCCGAATAGTAGGCGCTCACGAGATATTTGAGGACGGCCCGGTCGTCGAGACCCATATAACGCACCGAGAGGCTCGGCTCGTATTCATCAGGAATTCCGGTCTGGTGCAGTCCGACGACGCCCTGCTTTTCCTCGCCGGTGCGCAGCAGAAGAATCGAACTCGTCCGTTCCGGTGTCACCGGAATCTTGTTGCACGGAAAAATCGGCACCCCGCGCCAGGAAGGCAGCGAATGCCCCATGAAATCGACCGCGGTCGGATACAGCCCGCGGGCACTGCACTCCCGGCCGATCGCGGCGATCGTGAGGGGATGGGCGAGCAGGAAGCCCGGGTCCTTCCAGACCGTCGCCAGCAGGTCGTCGAGGTCGTCGGGGGTGGGCGGGCCGGTGCGGGTGTGGATGCGCTGCTTGAGGTCGGCGTTGTGCAGCAGGCCGAACCCGGGGTTGTTGATCATCTCGTGTTCCTGGCGCTCCCGCAGCGCCTGGACGGTCAGCTTCAGCTGCTCCTCGACCTGGTTCATCGGGTCGCTGTAGAGGTCGCCGACCCGGCTGTGGGCGCGCAGCACCGTCTGCGCGACGCTGAGTTCGTACTCCCGCGGCGCCAGGTCGTAGTCGACGAAGGTGCTGGGGAGGGGCGGCTCGCCATGGTGCCCCGAGGCGACGGAGACCGCCGACTCCCCGCTGGCGTTCGTCGGCTGCCCGGCGTCCTGCCCGGCCGCCGCCAGATGCTCGCGCAGCCCGGGGGAGCGGTCGGCGATCTCCTGTGCGGCCTGCCGGGGCAGCGCCATGACCGTCACCCGGGTCACCGCGCGATAGCTGAACTGCCAGGTCCCGTCGGGGTCGGTGAGCGGCGCGTCCCCCAGGTGGTCGCCGCCCGCCAGCGCTTCGAGCACTGCCTCTTCGCCGTATTTGCCGGTGCCGATACGGTCCACCCGGCCGTGCGCGATCAGCACCAGCCGGTCGCCCGGCGTGCCGGCTTCGGCGATGAGTTCACCGGGCGCGTATTCCTGCTGGGTGAACCGCTCGCCGAGCGCGGACAGCACCTCGGTATCGGTGAATTCCCGCAGCGCGGGCAGCTCGCGCAGCTCCTCGGGGATGATCTCGACATCGCCGCCGCTGGTATGGAAATCGATGCGCCCGTCGCCGAGCGTGTACGTCAGCCGGCGGTTCACCCGGTAGGTGCCGCCGGACACCTGCACCCAGGGCAGCAGTCGCAGCAGCCAGCGGGAAGTGATGCCCTGCATCTGCGGCGCGGTCTTGGTGGTCGTCGCCAGATTCCGCGCGGCGGTGGTACTCAGACTGGAATTCTGGGCGTCTTCCGCACTGCCGTGCAGCGATTCGTCGGCAATCGTCACAATGCCACCTGTCTCTTCGGAGGGTGCTATGCGGACCGCCCAGGAACCCCCCTTTTCAAGGCCGTTCCGTGGCAACCCGCCGAACCGAAGGTAGTGGTGCTGTTTTTATCGGCACAATCGCTCGATGGGGTGGCATGGAATTCTCGTTCCCTGGAAAGGTTTAGCGGGTTCAATTCCGGGGAGAGTGTGCCGGGGCGCCGGAGTGGAGGGGATCGTCCAGTACGGCCTGGAGCGCCGCGTGCGCCGCCCCGAGCAGCGGCCCGTCCGCGCCCAGCCGGGAGACCGTCACCAACGGCCCGCCGGCCCGCCCGGAATCCGCCGCGACGGTTGTCCGCAGCGCCAACTCCCGTTCCAGGGACGGCAGGATCCAGGGCGCCAGCCCGGCGAGCGCACCCCCGAGGACCACGGCCTGCGGATCGAGCAGATTCACCGCCCCGGCGAGCGCGATCCCGAGCGCCGTCCCCGCCTCGTGCAGCGCCCGCACGACGGCCGCGTCCCCGTCGGCGGCACGTCGCGCCAGCAGGCCGATACGGGCACCCGGACCCGGATGTGCGGCCGCCGCCCGCTCGGGGGTGAGCCCGCCCGCGCGCAGCACGGCCTCTTCCCCCGCGTACCGCTCCAGACAGCCCCGGCCGCCGCAGTCGCACGCCGGGCCGTCCGGATACACCGGCACATGTCCCAGCTCCCCCGCGAACCCCCGTGCCCCCCGCAGCAGTTGACCGTCCACGACGACCGCGGCACCGATACCGATCTCGGCCGACACATGCACGAAGTCCGGCGGCGGGGCCGTCCGTCCGTCGTCCCGGCCCAGCCGGAGTTCGGCCAGCGCGCCGAGGTTGGCCTCGTTCTCGACGGTGAGGGGCAGGGTGCGGGAGCCGTCGCCCGGGGCCGTGGCTCCGGCGAGCCCCGGGGCCAGATCGGCCGCCCGCCAGCCGAGGTTGGGTGCGTGCACCACGGTCGTCGAACCGCGGGCCACCAGACCGGGCACGGCCACCGCCAGCCCGGCCGGCCGCAGCCCCTCGGCGGCGATCTCCTCGGTCACCTCCGCGAGCAGCGCGGACAGCCGCCGCAGCACCGGCCCCGGAGCGCTGTGCCGGTTCGCCGCACCGACCGCCGCCCTGGCCCGGACCCGCCCACGCAGATCGACCGCGCACACCGCCAGATGGTCGACGCCTATCTCGGCCCCGATCCCGGCCGGGCCACGGTCGCTGACCGCCAGTTCACTGCCCGGCCGCCCGCGGCCGCCGGTCGCCGCCCGCGCCGTCTCGACCAGCAGTCCGGCCCGCAGCAGCTCGTCGGCCAGCGGGGCCACACCCGCCCGGGTCAGCCCGATCCGCGCCGCGACCGCCGGCCGGGAGAGCGGACCCTGCGCGGCCACGGTCCGGAGCACCCGGGCCAGATTGCGCCGCCGGATGCCGTGCTGGGTGTCGCCGCCTGGCGCGGTCACAGGGTTCTCCTCGGGGTGCGGGCGAGGGGGGTGAGGTCCCTCCTGGTGGACGGCTGCGGCGCTGCGGTCACCGTCGCAGCAGCGTCTCGCCGTCGGCGAGCGTCGTCGCCAGCCGGTCCCAGGCGGCGACGTCCCGCGGCTGCCCCTCGTACTCCGCGCCGCGCGCCGTGCCCCAACGACGGGCCACCGCCGCCGGGTCCTCCTCCAGCAGCAGTCCGGCCGCCTGCGCCGCCGCGCCGAGCGCCACCAGTTCGTGTGCCTCGGGCACCACCACCGGGCGGCCCGACAGCCGGCGTACCGTCTCCCGCCAGGCCCGGCCCTTCGCGCCGCCGCCGATCAGCAGCAGCGGCGTATCGGGCGCGGCATCCGCGTCCAGCACCCGGTCCAGGGCCTGGAGCAGCGCGAACACCGCGCCGTCGTAGGCGGCCTGGAGCAGCTGACCGGCGCTGGTGTCATGCCGCAGCCCGTGGACCAGGCCGGAGGCGCCGGGCAGGTTCGGGGTGCGCTCGCCGTCGAGGAACGGCAGCATCGCCACCTCACCGCCCGCCTCCACGGCCTCCCGGTCACGCCCCAGCAGCGCCGCCACCCGGTCCACGGCGAGCGTGCAGTTCAGGGTGCAGGCCAGCGGCAGCCAGTCACCGCGGGCATCGGCGAAGCCCGCCACGGTGCCGGTCGGATCGGCGGGCCGGTGGGCGGAGACCGCATAGACCGTCCCCGAGGTGCCCAGGCTCAGCACCGGCTGCCCGGGACGCAGGCCCAGCCCGAGCGCGGCCGCCATGTTGTCCCCCGTCCCGGCGGCCACCAACGCACCATGGGGCAGCGGCAGATCATCGGCGTGTACGGTCCCGGCGGCCTCACCCGGGAGCGCCACCCGCGGCAGCGCCTCGGGGGACAGCCCGACATGCTCCAGGATCTCCGCGTCGTAGGACTCGGTGGACGACGCCCACCACCCGGTCCCGGACGCGTCGCCGCGATCGGTGACGGACTCGCCGGTCAGACGCTCGGTGAGGTAGTCGTGCGGCAGGCGCACCGCGGCGGTGGCGGCGGCCGCGGCCGGCTCGTTCGCCCGCAGCCAGGCCCACTTGGCCACCGTGAACGCCGGGCCCGGCACGCTGCCCACCCGCTGGGCCCAGGCCTTCGCGCCCCCCAGCTCCGCGATCAGCCGCTCGCTCTGCGGCGCCGGGCGCACGTCGTTCCACAGCAGGGCGGGGCGCACCGGCTCACCGGCCGCGTCCAGCGCGACCAGCCCGTGCTGCTGACCGCCGACGGACAGCGCCGAGGCCTGCCGCGCCGCGTCGCCGCACTGTGCCAGCGCCTCGCCCAGTGCCTGCCACCACCGGCCGGGGTCGCTCTCCTTGGCGTCGCCGCCGCTGACCGTGTGCGGGGCCTGGCCCCGGGCGATGACCACGCCGGTCGTCGCATCCACGACCAGTGCCTTGGTGGACTGCGTCGAGCTGTCCACCCCGACGACCAGCGGTCCGGCTGACTGTGCGCCCATCGTGCACTCTCCCTCGGCGGCCCGTATCCCATGGTGTCGGTCCAGGGGGTTCCCCGGTGTGCTGTCGCATATTAGTTTGGCCGCGGCGGAATTTGTAAAGTGCGTTGACGAAATGATCGAGGGAGTCACCATGAGCCGTCAGCCCGTGCCCGGGGACAAGTTCAGCTTCGGCCTGTGGACCGTCGGCTGGCAGGGCCGTGACCCCTTCGGGGACGCCACCCGCCGGGTGCTGGACCCCGTCGAGTCGGTCCACCGCCTCGCCGACCTCGGCGCGTACGGCGTCACCTTCCACGACGACGATCTGATCCCGTTCGGCGCCGGGGACATCGAGCGCGAGACGGCCGTCAAACGCTTCCGGCAGGCACTGGACGCCACCGGCCTGATCGCCCCGATGGTGACCACCAACCTCTTCACCCACCCCGTCTTCAAGGACGGCGCCTTCACCGCCAACGACCGTGGCATCCGCCGCTACGCACTGCGCAAGACCCTCCGCAACATCGACCTGGCCGCCGAGCTGGGCGCCCGCACCTTTGTGGCCTGGGGCGGACGAGAAGGCGCGGAGTCCGGGGCGGCCAAGGACGTACGGGCCGCCCTGGACCGGATGAAGGAGGCCTTCGACCTCCTCGGCCAGTACGTCGTCGAGCAGGGCTACGACCTGAAGTTCGCCATCGAGCCCAAGCCCAACGAGCCGCGCGGCGACATTCTGCTGCCCACCGTCGGCCACGCCCTCGCCTTCATCGAGCGGCTGGAGCGCCCCGAGCTCTACGGCGTCAACCCCGAGGTCGGGCACGAGCAGATGGCCGGGCTGAACTTCCCGCACGGCATCGCCCAGGCGCTGTGGGCCGGCAAGCTCTTCCACATCGACCTCAACGGCCAGAGCGGGATCAAGTACGACCAGGACCTGCGCTTCGGCGCGGGTGACCTGCGGTCCGCGTTCTGGCTGGTCGACCTGCTGGAGACGGCCGGTTATGACGGACCGCGGCACTTCGACTTCAAGCCGCCGCGCACCGAGGACCTGGACGGCGTCTGGACGTCGGCGGCCGGCTGTATGCGCAACTATCTGCTCCTCAAGGAGCGCGCCGCGGCCTTCCGCGCCGACCCGGCCGTCCAGGACGCGCTGCGCGCCGCGCGCCTGGACCAGCTGGCCCGGCCCACCGCCGAGGACGGCCTGGCCGGACTGCTCGCCGACGGCACCGCCTACGAGACCTTCGACGTCGAGGCGGCGGCCGCCCGCGGGATGGCCTTCGAGCATCTGGACCAGCTGGCGCTGGAACACCTGCTGGGGGCCGTCTGAGGGGTGCCGCCCGGAAGGCGGGTGCCGCTCAGCCGAACAGCGCGCGCACGAAGGCTATTTCGGCTGCCCGCTGCTCGCCGCCGCCCCCCTCGTGGGCGTTGAACCGCCACACCTTCAGCTCCTTCTCGCCCCCGTAGTGGTGGTACGCGGCGAAGCCGGTCGAGGGCGGGACCACATCGTCGCGCAGCGCCGTGCCGAAGAGGGCGGGGGCGGAGGCCCGGGCCGCGAAATGGAGGCCGTCGAAGTGGTCCAGGGTGTGCAGCGCGGTGTCGATGTGGCCGCGCGCACCCGCGAAGTAGCGGGTGAGTTCGCCGTACGGCCCGGTGTCGGTGATCTCGACCGCGCGGCGGATGTGGGTCAGGAACGGGACGTCGATCAACGCGCCCGCCAGGCCGGGGACCAGGCCCGTCACCGCCAGGGCCGCGGCACCGCCCTGGCTGCCGCCGGCGACCACGGTCCGGCCGGCGTCCACCGCCTGGTGTCCGCGTGCGACCTCAACGGCCCGTACCGCGTCGGTGAACAGCCGCCGGTAGTAGTAGTCATCGGGATCGAGCAGACCCTGGGTCATCTTGCCGGGTACGCCCGGATTGCCGGAGCCGACCGGATCGGGGGTGTCACCGGGCCGGTTGGGGCCGCTCTGTCCACGGGTGTCCATGACGAGGGTGGCGTACCCCGCGGACGGCCACAGCAGCCAGTCGTGCACCATCCCCCGGCCGCCGCCGTAGCCGAGGTACTGCACGATGCACGGCAGCGGCCCGTCGGCCGCCCGCGGGAACAGGAACCAGCCGCGGATACGGTGCCCGCCGAAGCCGGAGAACGTCACGTCATAGGTGTGCAGCAGGGTCAGCCCCGCATCGACCTCGGTGAAACGCGCGTCGAGGTCGTGGGCACCGGCCTCGTCGAGGGTGCGCCGCCAGAACGCGTCGAAGCCGGCCGGCTCGGAGCGCGGCGGGCGGTAGGTGTGCAGCTCGTCCAGGGGCAGGTCGGTGAACACGAAAAACCTCCGAGCCGTAGGGTGGCTTGCTGCCTGTCGCCAACGGTGCCCATGGGCCGGACATTTCAGACCTGAAATGTTCCAGGTTGGTCACCGAGTCCCTGAAAACCGAGTAAAGAAGCGATCATTTCCACCATGAGCTTTCCTCCGCCTCCGCCGCCGAACCAGCCGCCTCAGCCGCCTCAGGGCACCCCGGGCGGCTATGGCCCGCCGGCCGGTGGCTACGGTCCGAGCGGTCAGGGGCAGGGCGGTTTTGGCCCGGGTGGCTACGGCCCGCCCGCGGGCGGCAACCAGCCCCCCGGCGGTTTCGGACCGCCCGCGGGCGGCGGCTACGGCCCTCCCGGCCCGGGTGGCCCCGGGGGCCCCGGCGGTTGGCAGCAGCCGCCCGGCCCGCCCGGCGGTGGCGGCAACGGCAAGACCATCGCGGCGATCATCGGCGGTGGTGTGGTCGTGCTGGCCGCCGTCATCACCGTCATCGTGATCAACAACAGCGACGGCGGCGGCAGCAACAACCGTGCCCGGACGCCCGCTTCGAGCACCAGCGCCACACCGTCCGCGACGCCCTCCTACGACGCCACCCCCACCGGGACGCCCACCGGCAGCGACTTCGAGAGCAGCACGCCGACGCCCGACGGCGACAAGATCCCCTTCTATCTGATGAAGGCCGGCGACTGCTACGACCGTCCGGCGGGCGGTGGCGGCAACAACGACAAGGCCTCCTGCAACGGCCCGCACGACGCCGAGGTCGTCACCATCCACCGCCTCGCATCCGGCCTGACGACCGAGACCGAGATCCGGGCCAAGGCGTCCTCGCTGTGCCGCAACGAGTTGCAGAGCAAGGCGGCCCGGCAGCCCAGGGGGACCGCCGAGGGCACCTACATCCAGTACCCCACCCTCGACGGCTACAAGATCGGCATCAAGACAGTCAGCTGTAGCCTGGCGGGCAACAGCACCGCCACCAAGAAGCTGACCAGGCCGCTTTCCTGAGCCGGACGGTCACCGCCGTTGTCGGCACCGACGGGCACCGCCGTCGTCGGCAGCGCGCCGTCCACGAGACGCCGTCGACGAGACGGCCCTGAGCGTCGAACGCAACGGGGCCGTCCGTCCTGCCGAAGCCGTGGTCGTCGACGAGCGGGCGGGTACGCCGCCCGCCGGCCGTGACGCCCTCGACCGGTCAGCGGTCGACCCGTTTGCCCGCCGCGCCGGTGTCCGTGACCTCCCCGACCTCGGCGGCCGCCGGGTCCAGCACCCGCGCCAGAAAGGTCCGGGTCCGCTCGTGCTGCGGGGCGCCCACCACCTGCTCCGGCGTGCCCTCCTCGACGATCACCCCGCCGTCCATGAACACCACCCGGTCGGCGACCTCCCGGGCAAAGCTCATCTCGTGGGTGACGACGAGCATCGTCATGCCTTCCTGCGCCAGCGCCCGCATCACCGCCAGCACATCGCCGACCAGCTCGGGGTCCAGCGCCGAGGTCGGCTCGTCGAAGAGCATCAGCTCCGGTTCCATGGACAGCGCACGGGCGATGGCCACCCGCTGCTGCTGCCCGCCCGACAACTGCGCGGGATAGGACCCCGCCTTGTCGCTCAGCCCGACCCGTTCGAGATTGGCGCGGGCGATCCGCTCCGCCTCGCCGCGGTCGCGGCGCAGCACCCGCCGCTGGGCGATCGTCAGATTCTCCAGCGCGGTCAGATGCGGAAAGAGGTTGAAGGCCTGGAAGACCATCCCGATCCGCCGCCGGACCCGGTCGATGTCCACGTCCGGGTCGGTGACCTCGGTGCCGGCCACCACGACCCGCCCCGCGCTCGGCTCCTCCAGCAGATTCACACAGCGCAACAGGGTCGACTTCCCCGACCCCGAGGGCCCGATGACACACACCACCTCGCCGCGCGCCACCGAGAAGTCGATCCCGCGCAGCACCTCCAGCTCACCGAACGCCTTGCGCAGGCCCTGTACGTCGATGGCCTTCGCATCCGCCGTCTCCGGTGCCGCCTGGTCGGTCGTCACGCCGCTCACCTGGCCTTCGCCGTACGGGCCTCCAGCCGACGGACCAGCTGGCCGAGGGGGAGGGTGATCACGAGGTAGAGCAGCCCGGCGATCAGGATCGGGGTCAGGCTCTTGTGCTCATTGAGGGCGTCCCGGCCGAAGTTGGCCAGCTCGAACTGGGTGAGGGAGAGACCCAGCAGATACACCAGCGAGGAGTCCTTGGTCAGCAGGATCAATTCATTGGTCAGCGGCGGCAGCACGATACGGAACGCCTGGGGAATGACGATCGAGAGCATGGCCCGGCCGTGCGACATCCCCAGGGAACGCGCCGCCTCGGTCTGCCCCTTGGGGACCGCCTGAATACCGGCCCGGATGGTCTCCGCCATATAGGCAGCGCCCACCAGCCCGAGCGACAGCATCACCGTGATGTTCATATCGAGCGCGACCTCGAAGGCCAGCGGCACACCGAAGCCGAGCGCGATGAACACCAGCAGACAGGGGATCCCGCGGAAGAACTCGATATAGGTGACGGCTATCCAGCGGTAGGGCGGCACGGAGGAGAGCCGCATCAGTGCGAGCACCAGGCCGAGCGCCAGACCGAAACCGAAGCCGAGCAGGGTGTAGAGGACGGTGTTGACCAGAGCCGTGGTGATGATCTCCGGGAAGAGCGCCTTGGCGACCTCCACGTCGAAGAACGCCATCCGCAGCTGGTGCCAGTCGGCGACCAGCGCAAAGGCCACCACGGCGGCGACCAGCACGCCGTACTGCACGCCGCGGATCGCCCGCGCGCGCTGTCGTTTGGACAGTGACATGACGGCCGGCCTCAGCTCTGCGGGGTGGTGCCGAACCACTTCTTGTAGATCCGGTCGTAACTCCCGTCGGATTTCGCCTTCTTGATGACCGCGTTGATCTTCTTGCGCAGCGCGTCATTTCCGGTGCGTACACCGATGCCGTAGTGCTCACCGGTGTTGAATTCCGCGGTGACCTCGGTGTCCGCGTTCTGCTTCACATAGTCGAAGAGCACGCCGTTGTCATTGATGCCGGCAGCGACCTGCCCGGACTTCACGGCGGTAAGCAGCAGCCCCAGATCCTCGAACTCCACCAGCTCGACGCCCTTGCCGTGCTTCTTGGCGTAGATCCCGCCGGTGGTGGCCTTCTGGTATCCGAGCTTCTTGCCCTTGAGGTCCTCGACCTTCTTGAAGGGCTTGCCCTTCTTCGTCAGCAGCGCCTGCGTGGCATTGAAATACGGGTCGGAGAAATCCATGACCTTGTCCCGCGCGGACGTGATCGTCATGCCGGCCGCGGCAAGATCGCATTTGCGGATGGTGAAGTCCTGGCCGGTCTCGATGCCTTCGAAGGGCGTATTGACGATCTCCTGCTTGACGCCCAGGTCCTTGGCGACCAGATCCACGAGATCCACATCGAATCCGACGACCTTGCCGTCCTTCTTCACCTGGAACGGCGCGTAGGGCAGGTGGGTGCAGGTCTTCAAGGTCCCGGAGGAGACCAGCTCCAGGCCACCGGAGCCCTTCTTCCCGTCGGACTTGGTGCTGCTGCACCCCGCCAGAACGACGATGGCCGCGGCAGCGGCTATGACAGGCAACGCGGAGCGAGCGGACACAGGCCCTCCAGGGGCAGGATGAACATCAACCAAGCCGTGCGTGCTGCGATGTGGCTGCATACTGCCATCGGCCCGGGGCTCTGTCGCCGCTGCTTCGGTTGCGTCTGTGTAACGCCTTCGGCCCGCATCCGGGCCCGTGGCGACCGCCGGCTCCGCTCCCGGGGCGGCCGCCGTGTCCGTGGCGGCCCGCCGGGCTCCCGCTCCCGGGCCGTCCCGTCAGCGGCCGAGACCGGCCGCCAGCTCGGCGATGGCGTCCGGGCCCACCCGGCAGCAGCCGCCGATGAGCCGGGCGCCGTCCGCGGCCCAGGCGGCGACCCGGTCCGCGCCGAACGCCGGGCTGCCGCACCAGGCCCGCGCCGCGGCGTTCCAGCTCTCCCCGCTGTTGGGGTAGACCACCACCGGCTTGCCGGTGACCTGCGCCGCCAGCCGCACCGCCCGGTCCGCATCGTCCGGCGCGCAGCAGTTGATCCCCACCGCGATCACCTCGTCCACGTCCGCCGCCACCGCGAACGCCTCCGCCAGCGGCTGCCCGGCCCGGGTGCGGCCGCCCGCGACGCTGTACGACAGATAGGCCGGTACACCCAGCCCGCGCACCGCCCGCAGCAGCGCACGCGCCTCCTCGGCGTCCGGCACCGTCTCCAGCGCCAGCACATCGGGGCCCGCCGCGGCCAGCACCTCCAGACGCGGCCGGTGGAACCGCTCCAGCTTGTCCACCGACAGGCCGTAGCGGCCGCGGTACTCGGAGCCGTCCGCCAGCATCGCCCCGTACGGACCCGCCGAAGCGGCCACATACAGCGGCCCGGCGACCCCGCCGGCCGACGCCCGCCCGGCCGCCTCGCGGGCCAGCTCCACACTCCGGCCGAGCAGCGCCGCGGCCTGCTCCTCGCCGATACCGCGCCGCGCGAACCCCTCGAACGTCGCCTGATAGCTGGACGTGATCGCGACCTGCGCCCCTGCCTCGTAGTACGCCAGATGCGCCTGCACCACCGCCTCCGGCTCCTCGGCCAGCAGCCGGGCCGACCACAGTGCGTCGCTGAGGTCGTGCCCGGCGGCCTCCAGCTGGTTGGACAGCCCGCCGTCGAGGACGACCGGCCCCGTGGCGAGGGCGTCGGCGAGCGGCGGGGAGGTGCTGACCATGGTGCGAAGCCTCTCGGTGGTGTGGGACGCGTGGGTGCGCACGCCTCACCCCGGATCGTATCGCCGCAGGTGACAAAACCCCTGGCCGGAGGGGTGGGCAGGCACGGGGGCGAGGTACGGCACGGCGCGAGGTACAGCACCGTGCACCGGTCGGCCTGACCCGGCGGCCGGCGGCCGGCGGCCGATACGGCGCGGGATTCAGTGCAGCGACGCGAACACGAACGAGAACCGCGCCGGTGCCACCTCCAGCCGGTGCTGCGGCAGTACCCCTGGCCCGCACGACTGGCTGCCGATGCCGTGCTGCGCATGGTCGAGATGCAGCCACAGGTCGTCGCCGGGCCGCAGATCCGTGGTGTGGCGGGCCGCGGTCAGCTCCTCGGCCGACCACCGGCGGGCGGTGAGGAAGAAGTCCGGATCGCCCTCGATCCGCAGACCCGAGCCGTCCGTACGGGTCAGCTCCGCCCAGCGCACACCGGGCCGCGCACCGTTCTCCTGTGGCCGCACGTACGGCGTCTGCAACGCGTCCACCGGCATCGACCAGCGGCCGACCCGTGCGGCCGCCCGGGTGTCCGGATAGCCCTCGCCCGGCCCGCCGCCGAACCACTTCGCCAGCCCCAGGCTTCCGCACACCCGCATCCGCACCCCGAGCCGTGGCAGCGGAACCGGCCAGTCGCCCTCGGGACCGACGCTCAACTCCAGTCGCAGCAGGTCCCGTTGTGCCGTCCAGCGGTAGACGGTGCGCAGCGCCAGCGGCGACCCGGCCGGGGCGACCCGGGACCGTACCACCACAGTGTCCGGCCCGGTCTCGACGGCATCGACGCGGTGCCGCATCCGGTGCAGGCCGATCCGCCGCCACTCGGTGGCCGGCCGCGGCCCCGGCTGCCAGGGAGCGGCCTCGTCGTTGTCGGTCGGTGCGCGCCAGACGTCCAGCCGGGGGCCGCCGATCCGGACGCCGTCCAGATAGGCCAGCGCCCCCGTGCCGGCGTCGAAGGTCCCCGGGCCGAGGACGATCACATTGCCCTCACCGCGGCGCGGTGCGGCGGTGGCCGCCGGGGGAGCGACGACGGGGCGCGGTGCGGCCGGCAGCTGGCCCCAGGCGACCTCGTGCCCGGCCGCAGCCCATGCGCTGTCCTCGTCCAGCACGGCCCGGACCGTCCACAGCGCCTCCCCGTCGTCGCCCGGCTCGACCGGCGGCGTCGGCAACCGCACCACGGCCGACTCACCGGGCGCCAGCGGCGGCACCTCCAGCCGGCCGTGCCCGCGCAGCTCACCGTCCACCTCGTAGATCCAGCGGAAGCCGAGATGGCCGAGGCCTACGAAGTCGTACAGATTGGTGATCCGGACCGCGCCCGCCGTGCCGCCCTCGTCGGTCTCCTTCTCCTTCTCCGTCTCGGCCTCGGCCTCGATCCGCACCGGTTCGACGACCTTCTTGAACTCCAGCAGGCCCGGGGAGGGCGCCCGGTCGGGGAATACCAGGCCGTCGCAGACGAAGTTCCCGTCGTGCAGCTCCTCGCCGAAGTCGCCGCCGTAGGCGTGGAAGACCTCGTCGGCGGGGGTCTGCTGCCGCAGCCCGTGGTCGATCCACTCCCAGACGAAACCGCCCTGGCAGCGCTCATAGCGCTCGAACAGCCGCTGGTACTCGCTCAGCCCGCCCGGACCGTTGCCCATCGCATGTGCGTACTCGCAGAGGAGGAAGGGGAGTCGGCGCCGCCGGGCGTCCAGTTCCGGGTCGGACAGCGGCGCCTCGGTGCGCTGCCCGATGCGCTCCACCTCGGCGTGGTCGGCATACATCCGGGAGTAGACATCGGTGTCGGCGCAGCTGGGGTCGCCCTCGTAGTGCAGCGGCCGCGACGGGTCGCGCTCGCGCATCCAGGCGGCCATGGCGGACAGCCCGCGCCCCGTGCCGCACTCGTTGCCCAGTGACCACAGCACGATGCTGGGGTGGTTCTTGTCCCGCTCGACCATCCGCCGGGCCCGGTCGAGCAGCGCCGGCTCCCAGCGCGGATCATCGACCGGATTGTCCCGCCAGCCCTGCCCGCCGAACCCGTGGGTCTCCAGATCGCACTCGTCGACGACCCACAGGCCCAACTCGTCACAGAGGTCGAGGAAGGCGGGGTGCGGCGGATAGTGGCTGGTGCGTACCGCGTTGATGTTGTGCTGCTTCATCAGCAGCAGATCGCGGCGCATCGTCCCGGGGTCCAGGGCGCGTCCGTAGCGCGGATGGAACTCATGGCGGTTGACGCCGCGCAGCAGGATCCGGCGGCCGTTGACCTTCAGCAGCCCGTCCTCGACGCGGACCGTACGGAACCCGATCCGCAGCGGGATCCGCTCACCGGAGGTCACCAGCTCCCCGTCATAGAGATGCGGCTGCTCGGCCGTCCAGGGGCGCACCGGAACGGTGGCGCTCTCGCCGGTCGCCAGATCGAGGCCGAGCGCCGGGACGGTCACCCGGCCGGCCGGTGCGCACTCCACCCGCAGGGTGCCGTGGCCGGTGACATGATCGAACCCGGCGTGGACGAAGTGGTCGGCGACCGCACCCTCGGGACGGCGGTGGACCGCGACCTCCCGGAAGATACCGGGCAGCCACCACTGGTCCTGGTCCTCCAGATAGCTGCCCGACGACCACTGGTGGACACGTACCGCCAGCACATTGCCGCGCGGCCGCAGCAGCGCTCCCACCTCGAACTCGTGCGGCAGCCTGCTGCCCTTGAAGTGGCCCAGCTCCTGCCCGTTGAGCCAGACCCGGGCGCAGGACTCCACCCCGGCGAAGTGCAGCACCGCGGGCCCCTCACCCCACCCCTCGGGCAGATCGAAGACCTGCCGGTGATCGCCCGTCGGGTTCTCGTCCGGCACCCGTGGCGGATCGACCGGGAAGGGGTAGGCGGTGTTGGTGTAAGCGGGCGCCCCGCTCGGCTGCGCCGTCCCGTTGCCCTCGTAGGAGCCTTCGGAAGCAAAGCGTCCCTGGAGCGCCCAGTGGCCGGGCACCCGTAGCTCCTCCCACTGCGCATCGTCGAAGTCGGGCCGGGCGAACGACTCATCCACGGCGGTGGCGCTCGCCGAGAGCCGGAACCGCCAACGGCCGTGCAGGGACAGCCGGGCGGCATCCGACCTCGGGAACCAGGCGCGCGGCGGCAGGACCCCGCTTCCCGGCGAGCGGTCCTCGTAGTACGGGGGGTTCCGGGGGCGGCCGGGGTGGTGCGGTGCGCTGTCCGTCCCGTCGGCGGTCCGCGGGGGCTGTACGGACGAGAGGTGGTGCGGCGCGTGCTGCGAGGTGCCGGTCACTGGTCCTCCTGCTGCGGGCGGGGTGCCTGGCGGTGGGGGATCAGTTCAGCGAATCATGTGCGGCGGCACGGCGCAGCCGGATGGGGAGGATTGGGCCGGACCATCGCGGCGGGCCGACCGGCCCATGGATCAACGGCCCACCCGGTCCCTGCTTCAGCGGCCCACCCCGGCGGCGAACGGGACCTGCGCGGCGGCCGGGGAATCGTCCGTCCGCGCCGCCGGATGCCGCCACAGCCCGGCGTCCCGCAGCACCGGCAGCACCCCCTCCCCGAACCAGTACGCCTCCTCGACATGGGGGTGCCCGGAGAGGATGAACTCCTCGATGCCCAGCCGCTGGTACTCCACGATCCGCTCCGCCACCTCCGTGTGACTGCCGACCAGCGCGGTGCCCGCCCCGCCCCGTACGAGCCCGATGCCGGCCCACAGGTTCGGCGCGATCTCCAGCCCGTCGGTGCGGCCGCCGTGCAGTGCCAGCATCCGGCGCTGCCCCTCGGACTCGCTGCGGGCCAGCCCCGCCTGCACCGCACGTATCGCCTCCGGGCCGAAGCCGTCCAGCAGCCGCTGTGCCTCCGCCCAGGCCGCCTCCGCGGTGTCCCGGGTGATCACATGCAGCCGGATGCCGAACCGCACCCGGCGCCCGGCGCGGCCGGCCAGCTCCCGGATCCAGGCGATCTTCCGCTCGACCTCGGCCGGCGGCTCGCCCCAGGTCAGATAGACATCGGCGGCGCGCGCGGCCACCTCTCCGGCGGCCGGGGAGGACCCGCCGAAGTACACCGGCGGCACCGGATCGGGCACCCGGGCCAGCCGGGCGCCCGCCACCCGCAGCTGCTCCCCGGTGAAATCGACCGTCTTCCCGTCCCACAATTCCTTGACGATCTCCAGGAATTCGCCGGTGCGGGCGTAACGGTCGTCCTTGTCCAGGAAGTCCCCGTAGGCGCGCTGTTCATGGCTCTCGCCACCGGTGACGACATTCAGCAGCAGCCGTCCGCCGGAGTGCCGCTGGAAGGTGGCGGCCATCTGGGCGGCCAGGGTCGGCGCGACGATCCCCGGCCGGAACGCCACCAGGAACTTCAGCCGTTCGGTCTCGCGGGCCAGCATGGCCGTGGTGAGCCAGGCGTCCTCGCACCACGCTCCGGTGGGGGTGAGCGCCCCATCGAAGCCCAGGTCCTCGGCGGCGCGGGCGATCTGCGTCAGATAGCCGAGGGTGGCGGGCCGCTCCCCGCCGGCGGACCCGGTGGGCACGCCATGGCCACCGCCGACGACATGCCGGCTGTCGCCGTAGGTGGGCAGGAACCAGTGGAAGGTGAGGGAGGACATGCGGGCTCCGAAGGGGAAGAGAGGGAAGAGGAGGGGTGGGGGGCGGGGCGATGCCGGTCGTCAGGGCAGACCGGGGCGGGGCGGGGCCGGGCGTCAGAGCAGACCGTGCCGGGGCGGCCGGGTGCCGTTGAGGACGTACCGGCCGATGTGCTGCACCTTCCAGCGGACCGGGTCGTGCAGGGTGTGGGTGCGCGCGTCCCGCCAGTGCCGGTGAAGATTCAGCCCGTCCAGAGCGGACCGGGTCCCGGCCACCTCGAACAGCGCGCTGCCGGTCTCCACCGCCGCCTCCGCCGCCACCACCTTCGCCGCGGCCACCGCGATCGACGCCTCGGCGGCGGAGTCGTCGGTCAGCGCGAGCGCCGCGGCATCCACCGTCCGCGCCGCCGACACCAGCAGCGACTCGGCGGCCCGCACCCGTACCGCCAGCTCCCCGAACCGCTGGATCAGCAGGGGATCCTCGGCCGCGCTGTCGAGACCGCTCTCGAACCACGGCCGGCTCTTGGTGCGGACAAAGGAGGCGGCCTCGGCCAGTGCGCCGCAGGCGATCCCGGTGTCGATCGCGGCATGCAGCAACTGGGCGACCGCACCATGCAGTTGGGGGCCGCGAAAGGTGAGGTGATGCGGGACGACCCGGTCGGCCGGCACCGTCACGTCCTCCAGGTGCACCGTCCCACTGGCCGTGGTCCGCTGCCCCATCCCGTCCCAGTCGTCGACGATCCGTACCCCCGGCGCCTCCCGTGGCACATACGCCACATAAAGCGCTTCGTCCCGGCCGCGCGCCAGCACCGGGATCCAGTCGGCGAACAGTGCACCGGTCGCGTAGTGCTTCACCCCGCTCAGCACATACGAACCGTCCGCCGCGGACACCAGCCGGGTACGGATGTCCTGCACATGCCGCGTCCCCGCCTCCGACTGCGCATTGCCCAGCCGCCGCCCCGCCAGCACCTCACCGAAGAAGAAGGCCTGCTGTCCGGCGGTGCCCTGACGGCGCAGCACATTGAGGTACACGAAGTGGCTCTGCGGGATCTGGGACAGACTGGCGTCCCCGGTCGCCAGCAGGCGTACGACCTCGGCGAGCGTCTCGGTCCGCACCTGTGCGCCCCCGTGGGAGCGCGGCACGGTGATGCCCAGCAGTCCGCTCGCCGACAGCCGCGCCAGCTCGGCGTGCGGCAGTCGGCGAACGGCGTCCCGCTCCGCGGCACCGGCCCGGAACGCCTCGGCCAATTCGGCCGCGACCGCCAGGGCCTCGGCGTCATCGGAGATCACATGGGCGGTGGCGGGCCGCGCGGTAGCGGTCACGGTGCTGCCTCCAGGGGGAGCGTCGAAAGGGCGGGGCGGTGGCGGGGGAGGCGGCGTCAGCTCGCGACGGACAGCAACGGGCTGCGCCCGAGCGCCCCGGAGAACTGGTCCAGAACGTGGTCGAGCCCTTCCCGCGCACCGGGATCGACGGCCAGCGAGCCGTCCTCCCGTACGACCAGATGCCGGTCGAGGACGAACCAGCCCTGGACGATGTGCGCGGCGCCCATGGATGACAGCACCGGCCGCAGCGCGTAGTCGATCGCCAGGACATGGGCGGTGCTGCCGCCGGTCGCCAGCGGCAGCACGGTCTTGCCCGTCAGCGCGTACTGCGGCAGCAGATCCAGCAGCGACTTGAGCAGACCGGAGTAGGCGGCCTTGTAGACGGGCGTGCCGACGATGACGCCGTCGGCACGGGCGAACAGTTCGGTGGCCTCGACAATCGCCGGATGGCCGAAATCGGCCCCCAGCAGGGCCTCGGCGGGCAGCTTGCGGACGTCCAGCGGAATGACGTGGTGCCCCTCGTCGGCGAGCCGGGCGTCCAGCTGACGCAGTAGACGGGCGGTACGCGAGGTCTCGGAGGGGCTTCCGGAGACGGACAGAACGGTGGCCATGAAGGGATCACCTCGAAGTGCAGGGGGAGGGAAGGGAGAAGAGAGAGGGAGAGGGGAGAGGGAGGCGATGAGCGCCGGGGGCGGGACGGGACGGGGCGGAGCGTAGGGAGCGGATCCGGTCGTCAGGAGTACCAAGTCGGCTCGGGGAGTGCGCCGTCGAGCACGAAACGGCCGACCTCACGGCGCTTGTAGGCCACCGGGTCGTGCAGGGTGTGCGTGCGGATGTTGCGCCAGAAGCGGTCCAGGCCCTCGACGGAGGCGGTGGACCGGGCCCCGGTCACCTCGAAGATCCGCTGGGTGACCTCCAGGGCCACCTCCGTGGCGCGCGCCTTGACGGCGGCGACCCTGACCTCGAACTCACCACGGCCCTGCTCCGTCACCGCGTCCGGATCGTCGTGCAGCCGCTGCCCCTCCTCGGACACCCGGTCGGCCAGCGCCTCGGCGGCCCACAGCTTGCCCGTCAGATCGCCGTAGATGTCGATGACGTACGGCTCGTCGGCCGCCCGCTCATGGCCGCCGTGCAGCCAGGAGCGCGCCTTGGTACGGGTGTAGACCGCTGCCGTCTCCAGGGCGCCCGCCGCGATACCGAGGTAGAAGTGGGCGAAGACCAGCTGGATGGTCGGTACGTTGAGGGTGTTGTAGACACGTGGCCGAAACGCCTTGTCGACGTATCCGGCGGCCGCGGACCACGGTGCCCGCACCCCGTCCAGGGTGACGCCGCCGCTCTCGGTGAGCCGCTGCCCGATGTTGTCCCAGTCGTCGTGGAACGTCAGCCCGGCGCTGTCGGACGGCACGATGGCGAAGACATGGTCGTCGGTGCCTTCCAGGCCCCCTTCCAGCACGGTGACGTCCGAGACCTTGCTTCCGGTGGAGAACGACTTCCGGCCGGTGAAGACCAGGGACTCGCCCTCGTCCCGTACCACCACGTCCTTGTCGCGCGGGTTGACCGCGCCGCCGAAGAACCATCGTTGCCGGGCGGCCTCGGCCTCCACGTGTTCCCACTGCTCGCGGGTGCCGACCAGCCGCGCGGCCCAGTTCCACAGATAGTGGTAGCCGAGCAGCTGGCCGACGGACCCGTCCGCCTTGGCGACCTCCCGGATCACCCGGTACGCGGTCGGCCAGTCCTGGCCGGCGCCCCCGTGCGCGGTGGGCCCGAGAAGGGTGACCAGGCCGGAGTCCTTGAGCAGTTGGACCTCGGCATACGGGGTGGCGCCCGCGCGGTCACGGGCGACCGCGTCGGTGGCGAGGACGGCGGCGACCTCCGCGGCGCGCTCGATCCAGCCCTGCGGGCCTTCGGGTGTGGGCCGGGTGGCCCAGTCGGTCGGAGCGACGGTGCTCATATCTAGTCTCCCTGGATGGTGGGGTGATAGGGGGGCGCTCGGGCGTTCAGGCGCCCGGACACCAGGGCGCTCGGGTGCAGGCGCTTATGCGCTCAGGCACTCACGTGCTCAGGCGCTCACGTGCTCAGGGCCGGGCGGCCGCCGGAACCGGGCCGGACCGCGGCGCCGCGCCCGCTCCCCGGGACGGTGCCTGCGCACCCTCCTCCTGCGCGCCCTCCTGCTGTGCCTCCAGCGCGCGCACCAGCGGCAGCACCCGCTCGCCGAAGTACTCGACCTCCTCCAGGTAGTGGAGGAACCCGAGCAGGAACAGATCAACGCCCAGCCGCTTGTAGGCCACGATCCGCTCGGCGATCTGCTCCGGTGTGCCGATCAGGCCCGTACGGAAGCCGTCGTTGTACTGGACCAGGTCCTCGAACGAGGAGTCCTGCCACATGCCCGTGCCGTCGGCCGTGGACTGTCCGGCCTGCTTGACCGCCGAGCCGAAGCCGTGCACCGCCTCGGTGTCCGCCTTGGCGATGATCTCCCGCAGCACGTCGCGGGCCTCGGCCTCGGTGTCCCGGGCGATCAGAAATCCGTTCAGTCCGAAGCGGGGGGCCGGCCGGCCCGCGGCGGCGGCCGACGCCCGCACGTCCGCGAGCTGCTCGGTGACGCCGTCGAAGTCCTTGCCGTTGCTGAAGTACCAGTCGGACACCCGGCCGGCCATCGCCCGCGCCGCGGTGGAATTGCCGCCCTGGAAGATCTCCGGATGCGGGCGCTCGGCGGTGTTGAGCGGCTTCGGCTTGAGTGAGAAGTCCCGGATCCGGTAGAAATCTCCGGCCAGTTCGGCATGGTCCTCGGTCCAGATGGTGCGCAGCGCCCGGATGAACTCCTCCGCTCGCCGGTAGCGCTCGTCGTGCTCCAGCCACGGTTCCCCGAGCGCGCTGAACTCGCCCTTGAACCATCCGCTGACCACATTCACCGCGAACCGGCCGCCGGAGAGCTGATCGGCGGTGGCACCGAGCTTCGCCAGCACACCCGGGTGCCACAGCCCCGGATGCACGGCCGCGATCACCTTCAGCCGCTCGGTGGCGAGCAGCAGCGCGAGGCTGAAACTCGTGGACTCGTGCTGGAATTCGGCGCCGTAGCTGGCCATATAACGGACCTGGCTCAGCGCATACTCAAAACCGTTGTTCTCGGCCAGCACCGCCAGCTTGCGGTTGTAGTCGTACCCCCAATCGGTGCGCTGCTCGATGGTGCTGGTCACCAGGCCGCCACTGACATTGGGCACCCAATAGGCGAAGCGTGCGGGGCCGGGGGCGGGCAGGTCGGACATCAGGATCTCCAGAAGGTGAGGAAAGCCGCGTGCAGGAACCGCGTGCAGGAACCGCGTGCAGGAACCGCGTGCGGGAAGGCGGGCGTCATAAGATCGCGCGAGAATCCGCGCAAGAAGGCGCATCGAAGTGAGCGCGCGCCCCTTCCGCGCGGAATGGCGCGAGCAGCTGCTGATTTCGAGTGCTGAATACAGGTGCTGAATGGTCAGAAGCGCACGGTCGGCGAGGCTGCGATCGCCGCGGAAATGTCATTCCGGAAGGGAAAACAACGACCGGCGCAGGCGCTCCCAGCCGTCAGCGCAGCACTCTTCAGCGCCAGCACTCTTCGGCGATCACACCCGTCAGCACCAGGACTCGTCAGCGCTGCCGTCCGACACCGCGACACAGCGAACTGGAGATCCGTGCGAGATCGACGTGACGCCGTCGGGTGAGCTGCTTTTGTTGCTGCTTCATGAACGTGTCACCTCCTCGCAACAATTGCTCCGCGCCGGCCCATGGGCGACGACTCTGCGGCCTTATCCGGTCCATGTGGCCGCCGCCCTGCCGAGTTTAGCGATCGAACTGCGAAGCGTCGATACGGCATAGGTGAAGTGGTGATAGGGTTCCCCTTGAACCGGAGGTGATCTCCCCATCGAGAAGGCCTCAAAGGCGAGTGAATCCACCGGGGTTCACCATCGGTATCGGCTCACCGGGGTGCGTATTCCGTGCGGATCGAACAACTCGAATACCTAGCGACCGTCACCCGCCTCGGCTCCCTGCGCAGAGCCGCCGAGGAACTCCATCTGTCCCAGCCCGCATTGAGCGAAACCGTCCGCAATCTGGAACGCGAACTCGGTGTGGACGTCCTCGACCGCAAGCGCTCCGGAGCGAAGATCAGCGAGGACGGCCGGGAGCTGCTGCCGCACATCATCGGAGTGCTCGACGCGGTCGACAAACTGCGCCGGGCCGCGGACGACCAGCACCACATCAGCCGGATGGTACGCCTGGGCACGGTCAACGCCGCCACGGTTCCGCTGCTGGTCCCGGCCATCCGCGAGTTCCGGACCGGGCATCCGCTGACCCAGGTCGAGGTGATCGGCGCCCAGCAGGCCGAGATCCACCGCGCGCTGCTGGAAGGCAGCCTCGACCTCGGCCTCGTCAACTACCTACGCGGCGACGACCTCCCACCGGACGTCCACACCACCGAACTCCTGCGGGGCCGCCCGGTGGTGTGCATCCGGCCGGACAGCCCGCTGGCCGGACTCACCGAGGTCTCGGTGACCGAACTGCTCGCCCAGCCGCTGATCGTGATGCGCTCCGGCTATGTCATGCACCGCTTCGTCCACCGGCTCCTCGAAGGACGTACGCCCTCCTTCTCGTACTCCACCGACGGCGCTGAAATGGGCAAGCTGATGGTCGCCGAGGGCCTGGGCGCCACGGTCCTGCCCGACTTCAGCATCATCGGCGACCCGCTGGAGCGCAGCGGCACCATCACCTACCGCCCGCTGGCGGCCGACCCCACCGACGTCCTGATGGTGATCCAGCGCCGCCGCTCCGGGTCGGTCCCGAAAGCCGCCCGCGATCTGCACGACCTCTTCGTACGACGAGCAGCCGCACACCCGGCCGCGGCCGAAGGCGGAAGCTGACCCGCCCCACCCCGTCACCCCACCCCGTCACCCTGCCCCTTGCCCCCTGCCCCTCACCCCTTCGCGGGCAGGCCCGCCAACGCCCCCGCCGGATCGTCCGTGGCCGGACCGGCGGGCACCCACCGCCCGCCCTCCCTGCGATACGGCCACCAGCGGCCGTCCCGCCCGTAGCGCAACTGGGCGGCGCCGCCGATCACCGTCCAGCGGTTGCGGGTGGCCCGCAGCCGCGGCCGGGCCTCGTCGTCCTCCCAGGCGGCCGCGAGCTTGCCGGTTGCCCGTGCCAGCGCCTCCGGCCCGGGCGTCCAGTCCTCCTCCAGGACCGCGAGCCCAGCCGTGCCGCCCAGCTCCCAGGCCCGTACGGCCGCCGCCAGACCCCGTGCCTCCCGGCCCGAACCGGCCGCCAGCCGCGCTGATATGACCTCCCCGGGGCCGGCGGCCGCCAGCCGCACCGCATCCTGGGCGGGAGTCAGCACCGCCGGCGGCGGACTGCCCGGGTGCCAGGCGGAGAGCGCATCCGCCAGCAGCCGCTGGGCGCGCGCCGCCGTGTCCGCGATCAGGAACTCCAGCGCGGCCACGTCCACCCCGGGCGCGGGCGGGGTACCGCCACCGAGCACCGGCGGGGCACCCGGCGCGTCGACCGGCGGCGGTGCCGCGGGCAGCGGCGGCAGAATGTCGCGCGCCGCATACGCCTCGGCCGCCGGCACCCCCGCGCCGGACCGTTCCGCCGCCACGTCCGCGTCCGCCGGCCCCATCGCACGCGCCGCGCTGCGCGCCTGCAACTCGTCGAGCAGCTCCCGCTCGCCCCGGCCGCGCAACAACAGCAGGACGAACGGGTCCTGGTCCAGCAGCCGCGCCAACTGGTAGCACAGCGCGGCCGAATGCGCGCAGTGGTCCCACGCGCCGCAGCCGCACTCCGGCTCCAGGTCGCCGATGCCGGGCAGCAGCTCGATCCCGGCGGCGGCCGCGTCCTCGACGAGCACCGGCGGCATGTCCCGGTCCAGCAGTGCGGCGATGTGCCCGGCCCGGTCCGCGATCATGTCCAGGAAACGGCCCCAGTCCGCCGCGCTCAACTGCTGTAGCAGGACATCGGACCGGTGCCGCGTATGGTCGCGGTCCTGGACGACCGCCGTGATCCGGCCGGGGCGCACGGACACCGCACCGACCGCACCGCCCCGCGCATGCCGCCGGCCCAGCCTCAGCTGCTCACCGTCCAGCGCGGTGTCCTCCAGCGCCTTGAGCCACGCCTGCCCCCACCAACTCCGCGCAAAGGCACGCCCACGCGCCACCGGCAGGGCACCGAACGTCCGCTCGCCATCCGCCGGGCCCCCCTCGTCCGGACACCTCGAACCGTCCTGCTCGTCCCGCTCCGGATGCATCGGTTCTCCCCCTCCGGGCATGCTCATCGCTCACTCCCTCGCAGTGCGACCAGGTCCGCCAGCTCGGCGTCGGTGAGTTCGGTCAGTGCGGCCTCGCCGGACCCCAGCACCGCATCGGCCAACTGCTGCTTACGGGAGAGCATTTCGGCGATCCGGTCCTCGATCGTGCCCTCCGTGATGAACCGGTGGACCTGCACCGGCAGGGTCTGCCCGATGCGGTAGGCCCGGTCGGTGGCCTGTGCCTCGACGGCCGGATTCCACCAGCGGTCGAAGTGCACGACGTGCGACGCCCGGGTGAGGTTCAGACCGGTACCAGCCGCCTTCAACGACAGCAGGAACACCGGCGCCGCGCCGTCCTGGAAGCGCCGCACCATCTCCTCGCGCCGGGCCACCGGGGTCCCGCCGTGCAGGAACTGCGTGGGCACCCCGCGCGCCGCCAGATGCCCCTCCAGCAGCCGCGCCATCTGCACGTACTGCGTGAACACCAGCACGCTCGCGCCCTCGGCCAGGAGGGTGTCCAGCAGCTCGTCCAGCAGCTCGACCTTCCCCGAACGCCCCGCGACCCGCACCGCTCCCGCCGCCCGGTCGCCCGCCGCCCGGTCGTTCTCCTTCAGGTACTGCGCAGGGTGGTTGCAGATCTGCTTGAGCGACGTGAGCAGCTTGACCACCAGCCCCCGCCGGGCGAATCCGTCGGTCCCGGCGATCTCGTCGAGCCCCTCGCGCACCACGGCCTCGTACAGCCCGGCCTGTTCCTTGGTCAGCGCCACCGCACGGTCGGTCTCCGTCTTGGGCGGCAGCTCCGGCGCGATCCCCGGATCGGACTTACGGCGGCGCAACAGGAACGGCCGCACCAGCCGGGCCAGTCGCTCGGCCGCCGCGCCCGCCTCGGGGGACGCCGCCGCGCCGCCCTCGATGGCCTGCGCATAGCGCGTACGGAACCGGCCCAGCGGCCCCAGCAGCCCCGGCGTCGTCCAGTCCAGGATCGCCCACAGCTCCGACAGGTTGTTCTCCACCGGGGTGCCGGTCAGTGCCACCCGGGCCTCGGCGGGGAGGGTCCGCAGCGCCCTGGCGGTCGCGGAGAAAGGGTTCTTGATGTGCTGTGCCTCGTCGGCGACGACCAGACCCCAGCCCACCTCCGCCAGCTTCCCGGCATCGAGCCGCATCGTCCCGTAGGTGGTGAGGACGAACTCGCCGTCCGCCAGCTCCGTCAGGCTGCGCCGCCCGGCGTGGAAGCGGCGCACCGGCGTGCCCGGAGCGAACTTCTCGATCTCGCGCTGCCAGTTGCCCATGAGAGAGGTGGGGCAGACGACCAGCGTGGGGCCGGCGGACCCGGGACAGTTCTGCCGGTGCAGATGCAGGGAGATGAGCGTGATCGTCTTCCCCAGCCCCATGTCGTCGGCGAGACAGGCGCCCAGCCCCAGCGACGTCATCCGGTGCAGCCAGCCGAGCCCGCGCACCTGGTAGTCGCGCAGCGTGGCGGCGAGCGCCGCCGGCTGCCGGACGGGTACGGCGCCGCCGCCTTCCGGGTCGGCGAGCCGGTCACGCAGCCGGGCGAGCGGCCCGGAGGCCTCCACTTCCACCCGGCTGCCGTCCCGGTCCTCGGCGCTGCCGGTGAGCGCGGCGCCGAGCGCATCGAGCGGCGTGATCTTACGGTCCTGACGGTCCCGGGCCGCCCGCAACGCCTCCGGGTCGATCAGCACCCACTGGTCGTGCAGCCGCACCAGCGGCCGCCCCGCCTCGGCAAGCCGGTCCAGCTCCCTCCGGTCCACCTCCTGGCCGCCCACCGCGAACCGCCAGGTGAAGGAGAGCAGGGCATCCGCGGACAACAGCGAAGGCAGCCCCGACTCCGCCCCGTCCCACCCGTCGGCGCCCCCGGCATCGGGCGGTCCCACCACGGCCCGGCTGGTCAGCGTACGAGCCAGCTCCTTGGGCCAGTGCACCTGCACCCCGGCGGCGGCCAGCGCCCGCCCGGCCGGACCGAGCAGCTCGGCGATTTCCTCATCGGCGAGGTCCAGCGCCCCGGGCACCGCCGCGGACAGCAACGGGGCGAGCGGTGCCCAGGCAGCCGCCGCACGGCGCAACGTCAGCAGCGTGTCCCTCCGCGCCCGCGCCCCGAAGGCCTGCCCCACGGGCGAAGTCCCCGCCCACACCTCGGCGGCATCCGCGACCAGCGTCGGATCGGTGAGGCTGTGCAACTGGAGCACGGCAGCGAAGCCGATGCGGGCACCCGAAGGCATCGCCCCGACATCATCGCCCCCCTGGCGACCGATTCCCTCCCCCTCCATGCCGTGCACCTCGACCCGCAGCGAGATCCGCACACCCGCGTCATGCCCCGCGGCCACCTCCGTGGCCCAGACACGCTGCTCGGGGATGTGCTGCGGCGCGGGCACCGCAAACGCCGGCGCCCCGGTGACCAGCGCCGCACCGGGGGAGCGCGGCAGCCCGTCCGCCACCGCGTCGAGAAAGGCCCGTACCTGCCCCTCGGGCTCCGGCAGCGCCAACGGGTCGGAATCCGGGAGCGGGGCGGCATGCGCGTACGGGGGCATCGCCGCGGCGAGATCGCGCAACCGCTCGACGTCCGCCGGGTCGAGCGGCCCCATCCGCCAGGCGTCATATCCGGCGGGACTCACCCCGGGCAGCATCCGGCCACGAGCCGCGAGCTGTAGCGCCAGTACGGCCGCGGCCCCCCAGAAAGCGGCAGCCGGATGGGTACCCCGCGCGGCCCGCGCACGGGTGATCACGGGCACTGCCTCAGCAACCGTCAGAACCAGCGCCGGAACCTCGCACAGCGAAACCGCACCGTCCCCATCCGGCAGAGCCACCTCCAGCCGCTCCGTCGCCTCCCCGGCCCCACCCCTCGGACCCTCCGCGCCGAGCACCTCTCCCACGGGCTCGCCATCAGGCCGCCAGAAGGCGACCCGCCCCGCTCGTGGCGGATCCGACGGCAGAAAAACCGCTGCACAGCGGGAGAGCGCGGACAGCTGAGCGGGCGTGACCACGGCAAGGGATGTCACTGCTTCCCGATCTCCTCAAGTTTGACTACTGGCGCCTGGAGCGCCCGAGAGTACAGGACAGCACGCGCTTTCCTGGAACCTGCGGCACGAAAACGGCGTTCAATGGAGTACACAGAGCGCGGCGCACGCCGCGGAAGGGGAGTGAAGGATGTCCACACAGGCGAAGGTCGCGGTCGGCGGCGTCGCGGTGGGAGTGATCCTGCTGTGGCTGCTGCCCTTCTGGGCGGCCCTCTTGGTCATGGTCGGGGTCCCGGCCGTCGCGTATCTGACGCTCGACTCCTCCCAACGACGCCGACTGCGCCGCGTCAGCCGCAAACAAATCGGCCGCTGACCGAGCAAACACCCGCCCCACCCGAGCCCACGCCCTCGCCTGGCCCGCGCGCTGTACGGGCCACCACCCGCACGTACCGACGGCTGGCTCTCCCGCCCCACGCTCGGTCCGAGCGAGCCGGGGCTACGGGTGGGCATTGGCCGGGCAGGCGGGCCTTTGGCCACCACCCGGCCACGTAACTCGGGTAACTCGGCCATCCCTGGAACGGGCACGGCCGGCACCGTAACCCGGCGTGGGATCGGTGACGGACAGCACCGCCGGGCCGCAGCCGGGAACGGGCGTAGGTCGGAGGGGATGTACCGGGGACCGCCCGCAGGACCGGAGCACACGCCGGGGTACGCAATCCCATGGACCAGATGCGCCCGCGCCGTGGGGGCACCTCCCGGCCGAAGGCTGGGGGAGGGCCCCGGTGCGTCCCCTCCGGCCCCCGCGGCAACCATGAACCCCGAAAGCCGCCAGCCCCCACCGGCCCCACGTCTGCCACGAACCGCGCAGCCAGCCCCCACCACCCGCACGCGTGCCACGCAACGCACGGCAGGGCGCCAGCCGACCACCCGCACGCCCGCCACGCCCCGCACAGCCAAGGCACCAACCCACCGCCCACCGCCCACCGCGCCCGCCACCCGCGAACCCCGCCAACACCCCCACGAACGCCCGCCTCAGGCCTCAGGCCAACCCGTCTCATGCCGACCCGCTGAAAACCGCCCGCCCAAGACCGACCCGCCCAAGACCGCCCGCCCAAGCCCCCGCCTCAGACCGGCCGCGCCGCCAACTCATCAAGCGACGACAACAGCCCGGGAAGCGCAGGCCCCCGCCCCACCGGATGCACCTCACCCGGCTCGTCATCCAGCAGCACGAACGCAATGTCATCGGTACGAGCAACCAAGCTCCAGCCGGGCCCGTCAACCCGCAGTGTCCGCGCCTCACCGGCCGCGAACGACGACCGCACCCGCCCCGGCGGCGGCGGCTCGTTCACATACCCGCGCGCCTCCTCCAGCACCCGCCGCACCCCCTTATGCGCATGATCCCCCGGCTCGGCAAAGCTGTCGTCGTCATCCACCTGCTCGCGCCACGCCGCCCACTGCATGGCGATCTCGTCCGCGCCCAGCCGCCGTTGCGCCGGCCCCCACTCCTCGGCGTCCGGCGGCGCGAGCGGCGCCGGGTCGCCTTCCTGCGGTTCCGGATCGTGCGGCTGCGGCACCCCCGGCGCCGCGACGGCGAGCGCGAGCGGCCAGCCGGGCATCGCCCCGACGATGCTGCCCTCGCCGGGGGAGAGGTCGTACTCCATCCCGCAGTCCCAGGCCGCGATCGCACACGCGACCAGCGACACATCCTCCGTCGCCACGGTCCAGCGCGCGCCCTCACTGTCCTGACCGAGGACCAGCCCGTAGCCCTCCGCATACGGTTCGAGGCCGAGGCCCGCACACACCTCGGGGTAGTCGTCGCCGAGCACGCTCGGGAACTGCGCGGGCGTCAGCAGCACCGCCGTCAGCACGAACAACTGGTCGTTGTCGGCGCTCTCGGTCGTGGGCACGCGGGCCTCCCCATCCAATCCGTCGCGGAGTACGTCGGCGCACCTTAATTGGCTTGGGAGGGGCTTGTCACCAGCCGTACGCTGCGCAGATGTGTTTTTACAGCCGCCGCATGCACTTCGTGTGCCTGGCCTGCCGGGCCGCGTGGAAGAAGACACCGACCTCGCAGGACCCGGTCCGCTGCCCGCAGTGCCGCGCCGAGCTGATCAACGCGGGCGCCGATCTGGCGGTCCCCAAGAGGCGCGACGAAGCCGGCTGGCGCGCCCTGGAGGCCGTACTCCGCGCGGGCCTGACCTTCCACGGCGGCTGCTGCGGTACGGGCCCCGGCTACCGTCCGCGCACCCCGCGCGAGGTCCAGGAGCGGCTGGCGCTCGCCGGCCGCACCGGCATGCCCGTCAAGAAGGCGCTGGCCGTAGTGGATCCGACGCTCACGGACCGCTATGGCGCCGCCGCACGCACCCCAGGCCGCGGCACCCGCACCGCACGGCGCGCGACCGGCGTGCCCCAGCGCTCACCGAAGACCGCCTGACACTACGGAATCCTGACACTACGGAGCCCTGACACTACGGAATCCGGCCACCACACGGCCCGATCTGACGCCCGCCACCCCCTCCAACTCCCCTCCGCCCCCTTAAAATCGGCACGTCGGCGAACGAAGGGACGGACGTCACGTGCGGCGCTACGACTGGTTGAGGGAGATCCGGCGGCTCGACCCGGAGCGCGACTTCCTGCGGATCTACCGCATCATCGCCACCCATGAATTCCCCTGGGACATCACCCGAGCCCTGGAGCTGGCGCTCTACCGCACCTACGCGGTGCCGAGCATCGGCCGGCTGCTCGCCGAGACCGCCGAGCTGACGGGCCGTACGCAAAAGCGCTATGACGACACCGCTCTCCTCCTGGACGCCGTCGTCGAGCACGGCTTCGACGGCGAGGACGGCCGGACGGCGATCCGCCGGATCAACCAGATGCACCGCAGCTATGACATCAGCAACGAGGACATGCGCTATGTCCTGTGCACGTTCGTGGTGGTGCCCAAGCGCTGGCTCGACGCGTACGGCTGGCGGCGCCTGACCGCGCAGGAACAGCAGGCCGTCGCTGTCTATTACCGCACCCTCGGCCGTCATATGGGCATCACCGAACTCCCGCAGACCTACGAGGACTTCGAGCGGTGCCTCGATGCCTACGAGGAGGCGCACTTCGGCTGGGACGAGGGTGCGCGCAGGGTGTCGGACGCCACGCTGGACCTGATGGCGGGGTGGTACGGCCCGCTCGCTCCGGTGGTGCGCGGCGCGAGCATGGCCCTCCTGGACGACTCGCTGCTGGCGGCGTTCCGGTACGAGCGGCCCCGGCCGGTGGTCCAGAAGACGGTACGCACCGCCCTGAAGCTGCGTGCCAGGGCCGTGCGGCTGCTGCCGCCCCGTCGCACGCCCCACTACGCCCGCCAGAACCCCGAGATCAAGGGCTATCCGAACGGCTTCAAGGTGGCCGAACTCGGTACCTTCCCCACCTCCCGCCGCACGGGCAGCTGCCCGGTGCCCCACGTGGAGGGCCCGGCGGCGTCCTGAAACCCCGCACGCCGCCGGCCGGGTCAGGCCCTCCGACCCGGTCAGGCCCTCCGACCCGGTCAGGCCCGGCGTCCCGGTCAGGCCCGGCGGACCGCCAGCGCCAGGTAGCGGGAGTCTTCGTCCTCGTACCGGATCAGGTCCCAGCCGCAGTTGTCCAGGAGGGGCCGCAGATTCGGCTCCGCCCGCAGGTCGCCGGGGGTGAGCGGGCGGCCCTTGCGGGCGGCGAGGGCGGCCCGCCCGATGGGATGGAAGAGAGCCAGCCGGCCACCGGGGCGTACGGTCCTGGCGAGTTCGGCGAGGCCGCCCGCCGAGTCCGGCAGGTGCGAGAGGAGCCCGGCGGCGAAGACCGCGTCCAGTGCGGCGTCGGGCAGCGGCAGCCGCGTCACGTCCGCGAGCAGCAGCGCCGCGTCACGGTCGCGCCCGGCCCGCACGGCGGCCTGGAGCATCTCGGGCGTGAGGTCCGCGCCCAGCACCGTCCCGCGCGGTCCCACGGCCGCCCGCAGCGCGGGCAGCGCGCGCCCCGTACCGCAGCCGGCGTCCAGGACCCGGTCGCCCTCCTGGAGGCCCAGTTCGGCGACGCCCGCGGCATAGGCGGGACCGTCGTCCGGGAACTTCGTGTCCCAGTCGGCGGCGCGTGACGCGAAGAACGCACGGACCTCGTGCGGCCGGTCGGCGTGGTGGTCGGCGTGGTGGTCGGTCATCGGGTTCCTCCGGAGGTGGGACGGCCGGCGAGGGAGGCCGTGCAGGCGTACAGGGCCGCCGCGACGGCAAGGGCCATCACGACGCCGAGGTTCATGGCGCCCAGCGTGCCCCGGGCGGCGCCGTCGGTGAGCAGAAAGCCCACGGCCCGGGCGATATGGGGATCGCCGGAGGTGACCAGGCCGAGTCCGACCGCGGTCGCGACGGCGAGCGAGAGCACCGCCGGCCAGCCCAGGGCTCGTAGGGACGTCAGCTCGAAGCCGGTGTGGCGGCGGCGCCACTGCTCCACCAGGAAGACGGCCGTCCAGGCGGCCATCGCCACCCCGATGACGGACAGGAACGCCTGGAAGGTGGCGAAGAAACTGGGGGAGACGAACAGCACGTACCAGCCGCCGAAGGCCATCAGCGCACCGTCCACCAGGACGGCGAGGTGCCGGCGGACGGGGATGCCCAGGGCCGGCATCGACATGCCCGAGCTGTAGATGTCCATGATCGCCCCGGAGGCGAAGCCCCCGATGGCGGCAAGCAGATAGGGCACCAGGAACCAGGTCGGCAGCTCGGCCGCGAGGGCGCCTACGGGGTCGGCGGCCGCGGCCCCGGCGAGCTTCGGATCACCGGCGTTCAGCAGCACGCCGAAGACCAGCAGCGCCAGAGGGGGCAGCACCCCGCCCAGCGTGGTCCACCACGTGACCGCCCGCCCGTTGCTCGTACGCGGCAGATAACGGCTGTAGTCGGCACCGCAGTTGACCCAGCCCAGGCCCAGCAGCGTCATCGCGAACACGACGCCCCCGATGCAGGTGCCGAGGCTGCCGGACGGGCCGTTACCGAGGGCCGACGGATCGATGCGATCGGCCATCAGCACCATGTACACCACGGTCAGGGCGGTGATCGCCGCGGTCAGATACTTCTGCACCTTCATGATCAGTGCGTGCCCGAAGATCCCGACGACCACGACCGAGACGGCGGTCACCACGAAGCACAGCGCCTGCGCCGCCGTGGTCGGTGTATCCCCGTCGGCGCGGGCGAACGTGCCGGGCGCGACCCGGGCCAGGATCGCAGACCCGCCGAGCGAGGAGAGCGCGACCAGTACGGTCTCCCAGCCCGCGTTGGACACGTAACTGAACACGGTGGGCAGCTTGTTGCCCTGCGTCCCGAAGGCGGCCCGGCCGAGGGCCATGGTGGGGGCGCCCGTGCGCGCCCCGGCGACCGGGACCAGACCGACCAGGAGGAAGGACAGCACATAGCCGAGGGCCCCGGTGACGATCGTCTGCCAGGGGCTGAGCCCGAGCCCCATGAGGTAGACGCCGTAGGCGATGGACAGCAAGGACAGCCCGGAGGCCGCCCACGGCCAGAACAGCGACCTGGGGGTGCCGTGCCGTTCGGCATCCGGCACCGGATTGATGCCGTTGCGCTCGACCGACCCCGCCGACGGGTTCGCCGCCGTCGCCGGTGGGCCGACCGGCTGCTGTGACTGCTGCTGCGTCATGCGCTCATGATCCCGCACGGGCCGGGCCGGCCGCCGGGCGCGCGTATCCTGCCCGCTATGGCCACGCCCCCGGAACCCGTGGCGGTACGCCCTGGAGGTCCAACTACCACGAATCCGGCGGTGGGTGGGTTTCTTGATCCGAAGACGTGGCGGCTTTGGTGAATCCGGGGAAATCCCCCTCTACGGGGGGTACGGTCCTCGCCATGGATTTCGGACGGCCCTCCGCCGCCGAAGGCTCGCCCCCCGCCGAGCCATGGATCCGCATACCCCGTGACGCGCAGGACCCTGCATCCTGGAGGAGACGGCTGATGAACGCCGCACAAGGGGCCCCGGTGGACGCAGCCCCGGACCCCGACGCCGAGTTGACCCTGAAGATCTTAGTCGCGGGCGGCTTCGGCGTGGGCAAGACGACCCTGGTGGGCTCGGTCAGCGAGATCCACCCGCTGCGCACGGAGGAACGGCTCAGCGAGGTGGGCGAGACCGTGGACGACACCGGGGGAGTGGACGACAAGGGCACCACCACGGTGGCGATGGACTTCGGCCGCATCACCATCAGGCAGGGCCTGTCCCTCTACCTCTTCGGCACCCCTGGACAGGACCGCTTCTGGTTCCTGTGGGACGACCTGTCGGAGGGCGCGCTGGGGGCCGTGGTGCTGGCCGATACCCGGCGGTTGCAGGACTGCTTTCCGGCCGTCGACTACTTCGAGCGCCGTGCGATCCCGTTCCTGGTGGCCGTCAACTGCTTTGCGGAGGCGCGGTCCTACGGGGCCGACGAGGTGGCCCGCGCACTGGACCTGGACCGTGGCACACCGGTCGTGCTCTGTGACGCGAGGGACCGCGACTCCGGCAAGGAGGTGCTGGTCCGGCTCGTCGAACACGCGGGACGGCGGCACTCCACCAGGGTGCTCGATTCGGTGGGCTGACCGGCGTACGGCCGACGTGGCGCGGAGGTCGGGACGGCCCGCGCCACGTATGTCTCAACCGGCGCCCCGCATGCCTCAACCGGTGCCCCGCATGCCTCAGCCGGTGCCCCGCATGCCTCAGCCGGCGCCACGCACGCTCAGCCGGCGACCGCCGCGAGGGCGATGGCCTTGTCGATATTGACCCGTACCACCAGCTCGCCCGGCACGCCGTTGCGGGCGCCGTACTCCTCCGCCCGGTCCTCGCCCATGTAGCGGGCCGCGATCCGGGTCGCCCAGTGACGTACGTCCGCCAGGTCGTCGCTCACCTCCGCCGTCCCCTGTACGACCACGAAGGCGAACGGCGGCCGTTCGTCGTCGACGCACAGTGCCACCCTGCCGTCGCGGGCGACATTGCGGCCCTTGACCGTGTCCTCGCCGGTGTTGAACACCAGCTCATCACCGTCCATGAGGAACCACACCGGGGCGAGGTGCGGGCTGCCGTCGGCCCGAACGGTCGCCAGCTTCCCGGTACGGGTGCCCTCGGAAAGGAACCTCTGCCACTCGTCCTTCGTCATCTTGTGTGCCATGCCGACATCCTCAGCCATGCGGCACATCCGAGCGCCGCGTGGCACGCCGGTCCGTGGGGCCGCTTGCCGAGACGGCGGAGGTGGGACAGGCTGGCACGGCAGGTCGCGGACGGGCCGCGGGCTGCCGTCCGGCCAGGAGCGCGGACGGGGACACGGGGAGGAAGCAGCAATGGCATTGAGCAGCGGACTCGACTGGCTGCTGGACGACCTGACCAAACGGGTGGAGAAGGTACGGCACGCGTTGGTGCTCTCCAACGACGGGCTGGTGACCGGGGCGAGCGAGGGACTGGAGCGGGGCGACGCCGAGCACCTCGCGGCGGTCGCCTCGGGAATGCACAGCCTCGCGAAAGGGTCGGCGCTCCACTTCGGCATCGGTCGGGTGCGCCAGACCATGGTCGAGTTCGACGACGGGGTGTTGTTCGTGACGGCGGCGGGGGACGGCAGCTGTCTGTGCGTGCTGGCGCGCGCCGACGCCGACATGGGCCAGGTCGCCTACGAAATGACGCTGCTGGTCAATCGCGTAGGGGAGCATCTGGGCGTCGCGGTCCGCCAGCCGGAGAGTTATCCACAGGTCTGAGGCGGGGCTTGACCCACTGTCACCACCTGCGGCTACAGTCGTCACTGTCAGTGATCGACCGAGTTGCGGGGGAAGCGACATGACAGTGATGTGCGAGGGGCAGCAGACGCTCACGACGGGGCGGGCGGCCCGCGAACTGGAGCTGAGGACCGGCGAGTTCGAGCTCGCCACCCAGCTCGGAGAAGTGCGGACGGTCCCGGCCGGGACCGACGACCGGCCGGCCGGCACGGGATCGCTCGGCAGGCGCCGGGTCCCCGCGGAGGAGATCACCCGGCTACGGGCCGAGCCGGACTTCCCGGACGCGCTCCGCGAACGGATCCGCGCGGTCAGCACGACCGAGGCCGCCGCACTCATGGGCATCGGCCCCGGCCGGGCCGGGCGTCTGACCCGGGCCGGCTGCTTCAGCCCCGTCCGTTTCTATGTGAACCGCTTCGGCGCGGTGGTCTGGCTCTATCTCGCGGCCGAGGTCGCCGACTTCGCCGACCGCGAACCCGACCTGATGCGGGGCAACACCCCGGCGGCGATGCGGGTGATGCTCGACAGCGGACAGGACTGGCGGGCACGCCAGTGGCGCAGCCGACGGGTCGCCCAGCTCATGGGACAGACCGACGACCCCTGGGAAGCGGCCGCGGTGATCGCCGCGGTGCTGCCGCCGGAGGAGCTGGCCTCGGTGGCCGAGGAACCACTGGAGCGGTCCCTGCTGCGCCGGCTCAGGCCCACCCTGGCGTCCGTGATCACGGTGACCCCGGCCGCCCGGGAGTCCTACGAGCGGGTGCTGACGGCGGATGAGTTCGACGAAGTGCTGTGGTACCGCGTCCATCTCTCCCGGTGCCTGGAAAGGGCCCGCCGGGAAGATCCGGGGCGGCTGCGGACCCCGGCCGCCGTGCCCTCCAGCGCCCGCCCGGGTCAGTCCCCGAGCTTCCTGAACAGCCCTTCCTGGACGACCGAGACCAGCAGCCTGCCCTCCCGGTCGTAGATCCGCCCGCGGGCCAGGCCGCGGCCTCCGGTGGCGATCGGCGACTCCTGGTCGTAGAGGAACCACTCGTCCGCGCGGAACGGACGGTGGAACCACATCGCGTGGTCGAGGGAGGCCATGTCGAAGCCGCGCGGACCCCAAAGCGGCTCGACGGGGATGCGGACGGCGTCCAGCAGCGTCATATCGCTGGCGTAGGTCAGCGCGCAGGTGTGCACGAGCGGATCGTCGCCCAGCGGCCCGACCGCGCGCATCCACACCGCGCTGCGGGGCTCCGCGCCCTCGATCTCCTCCGGGGTCCAGCGCAGCCGGTCGGCATACCGGATCTCGAAGGGCATCCGGCGTTCCATCCGCTCCAGCGATGCGGGCAGATCGTGCAGGCGCTCGCGGACCTCTTCCGCGACCGTCGGCAGCTCCTCCGGGTCGGGCACCACCCGACGCAACGGCAACTGATGATCGAAGCCGGATTCCGGCTTGTGGAAGGAGGCGGTCAGATTGAAGATAGTGCGTCCCTGCTGGACGGCGACGACCCGGCGGGTGGTGAAGGACCGCCCGTCGCGGACCCGCTCGACCAGGTACACGATCGGCACCCCGGGCCGGCCCGGCCGCAGAAAGTACGCATGGAGCGAGTGGACCGGGCGGTCACCTTCCGTGGTCCGCCCGGCCGCCACCAGCGCCTGGCCCGCGACCTGCCCGCCGAAGACCCGCTGCAACGATTCCTGCGGGCTGCGGCCCCGGAAGATGTTCACCTCGATCTGCTCGAGATCGAGCAGATCGACCAGCTTATCGGCGGGATTGGTCATGACCGGTGGCCCTCCGTCAGATCCTTCGGCGGCCTCGGTCGAAGCCGTCGCCTCACAACTGACCCACATCCGTGACCCGCACCACCGCGCGGCCTTCTTCGTCGGAGGCGGCCAGATCCACCTCCGCGGAGATGCCCCAGTCGTGATCACCGTTCGGGTCGGCGAAAGTCTGCCGCACCTTCCACAGCCCGTGCTCGGCATCCTCCTGAATTTGCAGCAGCTTCGGGCCGCGCGCGTCCGGACCGGTGCCCAGGTCGTCGTATTCGTCCCAGTAGGCGTCCATCGCCTCGCCCCAGGCGTCCTCGTCCCAGCCGGATTCGGCATCCATCGCGCCGAGCTCCTCGACCTTGTCCAGTGCCGCGAGCTCCACCCGCCGGAACATCGCATTGCGCACCAGCACCCGGAACGCCCGCGCATTGGACGTGACCGGCCGGACCTGATCCGCCCGCTCCGCGGCCTGCTCCGCCGTCTCCACCTCCGGATTGGCGAGCTGTTCCCACTCGTCCAGCAGGCTGGAGTCGACCTGCCGCACCATCTCGCCCAGCCAGGCGATGATGTCCTGGAAGTCCTCGGACTTCAGATCGTCCGGCACGGTGTGGTCCAGCGCCTTGAACGCACTCGCCAGGTAGCGCAGCACGATCCCCTCGGTGCGCGCCAGCTCGTAGAAGGACGTGAACTCCGTGAAGGTCATGGCGCGTTCGTACATATCGCGGATGACCGACTTCGGCGACAGCGGGTGGTCGCCGACCCACGGATGACTCTTGCGGTAGAGGCCGTAGGCGTGGAAGAGCAGCTCCTCCAGGGGCTTGGGGTACTCGACGTCCATGAGCCGTTCCATGCGGTCTTCGTACTCGACGCCGTCGGCCTTCATCTGGGCGACCGCCTCGCCCCGCGCCTTGTTCTGCTGCGCGGCCAGGATCTGGCGCGGATCGTCCAGCGTGGACTCCACGACCGAGACCATGTCCAGCGCGTAGGAGGGCGACTCGGGGTCGAGCAGGTCGAACGCGGCGAGGGCGAACGTCGACAGCGGCTGGTTGAGCGCGAAGTCCTGCTGAAGATCCACGGTCAGCCGGACGATCCGGCCCTCCGCGTCCGGCTCCGGCAGTCGCTCGACGATCCCGCCGTCCAGCAGCGAGCGATAGATCGCGATGGCCCGCCGGATGTGCCTGAGCTGATTCTTGCGCGGCTCATGGTTGTCCTCGAGAAGCTTGCGCATCGCCTCGAAGGCATTGCCCGGCCGGGCGATCACGGACAGCAGCATCGCGTGCGTCACCCGGAAACGGGAGTTCAGCGGCTCCGGATCGGAAGCGATCAGCTTCTCGAAGGTGTTCTCACCCCAGTTGACGAAGCCTTCCGGCGCCTTCTTGCGCACGACCTTCCGGCGCTTCTTGGGGTCGTCGCCCGCCTTGGCCAGCGCCTTCTCGTTCTCCACGACATGCTCGGGGGCCTGCGCGACCACAAAGCCCGCGGTGTCGAAGCCGGCCCGGCCGGCCCGGCCGGCGATCTGGTGGAACTCCCGCGCCCGCAGCGTCCGCACCCGCGTCCCGTCGTACTTGGTCAGTGCGGTGAACAGCACCGTACGGATGGGGACATTGACGCCCACGCCGAGGGTGTCCGTACCGCAGATGACCTTCAGCAAGCCCGCCTGCGCCAGTTTCTCGACGAGCCTGCGGTACTTCGGCAGCATGCCGGCGTGGTGCACGCCGATGCCATGGCGGACATACCGCGAGAGGTTCTGGCCGAACTTGGTGGTGAACCGGAAGTTCCCGATGAGGTCGGCGATCTGGTCCTTCTCCGCGCGTGTACACATATTGATGCTCATCAGGGCCTGCGCCCGCTCCACGGCGGCGGCCTGAGTGAAGTGCACGATGTACACGGGGGACTGGCGGGTCTCCAGCAGCTCGGTGAGCGTCTCCGTCATGGCCGTCGTGCGGTACTCGTACGACAGCGGCACCGGCCGCGTCGCCGAGCGCACCACCGACGTCGGCTTCCCCGTGCGCCGGGTCAGGTCCTCCTCGAAGCGCGACATGTCGCCGAGCGTCGCCGACATCAGGATGAACTGCGCCTGCGGCAGTTCCAGCAGCGGAATCTGCCAGGCCCAGCCACGGTCCGGCTCGGCATAGAAATGGAACTCGTCCATCACGACCTGGCCGATGTCGGCGTCCTTGCCGTCCCGCAGCGCTATCGAGGCGAGGACCTCGGCGGTGCAGCAAATGACCGGTGCATCGGCGTTGACCGAGGCGTCACCGGTGAGCATGCCGACGTTCTCGGTGCCGAACAGCTTGCACAGGTCGAAGAACTTCTCCGAGACCAGCGCCTTGATGGGCGCGGTGTAGAAGGTGACCTGGTCATTGGCGAGAGCGGTGAAGTGCGCACCGGCCGCCACCAGGCTCTTACCCGAGCCGGTGGGGGTGGAGAGGATGACGTTCGCCCCAGAGACCACCTCGATCAGCGCCTCCTCCTGGGCAGGGTAGAGCGAGATGCCCTGCTGCTCGGCCCAGCCCGAAAAGGCTTCGAAGAGGGCATCGGGGTCGGCGTCGTTCGGGAGATGATCGATGAGGGTCACGCCCCCATACTGCCTGCCTTCGGCCCGGATGAGGGAACCGGCGACCCGGACGGCGATCAGCTGAAGATCGACAATGCCGAAACCCGCCCGTCCGGCAGGCCTCCGGGCCCCGCCGTCCCACCCGCCGCGTCGGCCCAAGACGCCGCTCCGGCAGCCTTGACCTGCGGAATCATGTTCCGCGATAGCACAGGCCCGAGGAGCGCATGGTGCAGCGTCATCACCCTCCGTACAAACTCCTGGGCGCGCTGTCCTCTCCGACGATCACCCTCTGCGCCGCGGCGCCGCCTGTACGTGTCAGAGATCACCCGCCGTACGCACCTTACGCACCTTACGCACCGTGCGCGGCAAGCAAGGCAAGCAAGGCAAGCAAGGCAAGCAAGGCAAGCAAGGCAAGCAAGGCAGGCAAGCGGAGCACGTACCTCGTCCGGTTCAAGAGCCCCGAGCGAGAGACCCGGCACAAGACCTGCCCACGAGGCCCGACCCCGAGGCCCGATCAAGGAACGGGATCTGGAAACGGGATCACAGCACCCGGTCGGGAGACCAGGCAAAGGTGCGCGATCAAGAAACCCGGAGTCGAGGCAGACGGCTCGGGATCGTTCCGCCGACGGTCGGTGGCCTCGGGTGGCGAGTCTGGTCAGGCAGTCCTGCGGGGGAGGAGGGTGCTGGTCGCAGTGGGGGTGTCCGTACCAAGGGTGGTGTGCGCAGGTGGAGTTGGTGCAGCAGGCGGGGCGCGCTCCCCGGGCGCTTTCCGGGGCAAAAGCCAGGAAGCCTCCTGAAGTGAGAAGTTGGCTTCGGCGGTCCGGTGTCGCTCCGGTGGTCGGTCCTGCTGATGTTCCGCCGACGCCCCGCACACAGAGGTTGGCTCACCCCCTCCTCCTAGGGAGATCATCTGACGCTACGCTGAGTCGCCGACCGGGCGTCAGAGGCGCAGCTCAGCAGTGCGCGAGGCAGACCGTGCGCGCAGGAGAACAAGCGGCGCAAGAGAACAAGGGGTGGGAACAACCATGATGGGACCGGCGCACTCGCTGTCCGGGGCCGCGGCCTGGCTGGGGGTAGGTGCGGCAGCCGCTGCCGCCGGACATCCGATGCCCTGGCCGGTGCTCGTCTGCGGAGCTCTGATCTGTGCCGGTGCGGCGCTCGCCCCGGACCTCGACCACAAGTCCGCGACCATCTCGCGGGCCTTCGGACCGCTCTCGCGGCTGCTGTGCGAGGTGGTCGACGCGATCTCGCACGCGGTCTACAAGGCGACCAAGATGCGCGGTGACTCGAACCGCAACGGAGGTCACCGCACGCTCACCCACACCTGGGTATGGGCGGTGCTGGTCGGCGGCGGGATGTCGCTGCTGGCGATGCAGGGTGGTCGCTGGGCGGTGCTCGGCATCCTCTTCGTCCACATGGTGCTCGCCATCGAAGGGCTGCTGTGGCGGGCGGCACGGGTCTCCAGCGATGTACTGGTGTGGCTGCTGGGCGCGGCCTCGGCCTGGATCCTGGCCGGCATTCTCGACCAGCCGGGCAACGGGGCGAGCTGGCTGTTCGCCGAGCCGGGGCAGCAGTACCTCTGGCTGGGTCTGCCGGTCGTCCTGGGCGCGCTGGTCCATGACATCGGCGATGCCCTGACCGTCTCCGGCTGCCCCATCCTGTGGCCGATACCGATAGGCCGTAAGCGCTGGTATCCGCTCGGCCCGCCCAAGGGCATGCGCTTCAAGGCAGGCAGCTGGGTGGAGCTGAAGGTGCTGATGCCGGTCTTCATGGTGCTGGGCGGCATCGGCGGCCTGGGCGCGCTCAACTACATCTGACGCGTACCTCTGACGCCTACCTCTGACGCGCACGGAACATCTGACGTGCACGGCGCAACTGACGTGCACGGCGGGCCCAGGGGACCGAACCGGAGGGTACCGTCGGGGCCCGGGCCCGGGGCCCTGTGCCGGGCCCCGGAACCCCCGTCTCCTCGGCCCCGAGCCCCGCCGCTCCCGTTCCGTGCCGGCCGTGTCGGCGGTGCTCAGCCGTGTCAGCCGTGCTCAGCCGTGCCAGGAGCGCCAGAGCGCCGCGTAAGCGCCATCCGCGTCGACCAGTTCGTCGTGACTGCCCAGTTCGCTGATCCGGCCGTCCTCGACGACCGCGATCACATCGGCGTCATGCGCGGTGTGCAGCCGGTGCGCGATCGCCACGACCGTACGGCCGTCCAGCACCCTGCCCAGTGAGCGCTCCAGATGGCGGGCCGCCCGCGGGTCGAGCAGCGACGTCGCCTCATCCAGCACCAGGGTGTGCGGATCGGCGAGCACCAGCCGGGCCAGGGCGATCTGCTGGGCCTGGGCGGGCGTCAGCGTGTGCCCGCCCGAGCCGACCTCGGTGTCCAGCCCCTTGCCGAGGGCCCGCGCCCAGTCATCGGCGTCCACCGCGCCGAGCGCGGCCCACAGTTCGGCATCGGCGGCACCCCCGCGCGCCAGCAGAAGATTGTCGCGGAGCGAGCCGACGAAGACATGGTGTTCCTGGTTGACCAGTGCCACCTGCTCGCGGACCCGCTCCGCCGGCATCGCGGAGAGCTCGGCCCCGCCCAGGGTGACGGTGCCCACACGGGGACCGTAGATTCCGGCCAGCAGCCGGCCCAGTGTCGATTTGCCGGCGCCGGACGGCCCGACGAGCGCCATCCGGGTCCCCGGAGGGACCCGCAACGAGACCTCCCGCAGTACGTCGACGCCGGCGCGGTAGCCGAAGCTCACCTCGTCGGCGTGGACGTCCCGGCCGTCCGGGAGCCGCTCCGTGCCGGTGGCCTCCGGTTCGATCTCCCGGACGCCGACGAGCCGTGCGATGGACACCTGGGCCACCTGCAACTCGTCGTACCAGCGCAGGATCATGCCGACCGGCTCGATCATCATCTGTGCCAGCAGCGCTCCCGTCGTCAGCTGTCCCGGAGTGATCCAGCCCTGGATGACGAACGCTCCGCCGAGCAGCAACACCGAGCCCAGGAGCAGCACATGGGTCAGATCGACGACGGGGAAGAGCACCGAGCGCAGGAAAAGCGTGTAGCGCTCCCATTGGGTCCACTCGCGGATCCGGCGCTCCGACAGGGCGATCCGGCGGGCGCCCAGCCGATGGGCCTCGACCGTACGTCCCGCGTCCACGGACTCGGTGAGCACCGCGGACACCGCGGCGTAACCGGCCGCCTCCGAGCGATAGGCGCCGGGCGCCCGCTTGAAGTACCAGCGGCAGCCCACGATCAGCAGTGGCAGCGCGACCAGTGCGGACAGCGCGAGCGGCGGCGCGGTCACGGTCAGCCCGCCGAGCAGCAGTGCCACCCACACCACGCCGATGGCCAGCTGCGGTACGGCCTCGCGCATCGCGCTGGAGAGCCGGTCGATGTCCGTGGTGATCCGTGACAGCAGATCGCCGGTACCGGCCCGCTCCAGGACGCCCGGCGGCAGTGCCACGGAGCGGACGAGGAAGTCCTCGCGCAGATCCGCCAGCATCTGTTCGCCGAGCATCGCCCCGCGCAGCCGGACCAGGCGGACGAACACCGTCTGGGCGGCCAGTGCGACGGCGAACAGCTCGATGGTGCGCTCCAGTTGGAGGTCGCGGGCGCCCGCGGCAAGCTTCTCGACGACGCCGCCGAGCAGATACGGGCCGGCCATGGAGGCGATCACCGCGACCGCGTTCACGGCGACCAGCAGGGTGAAGGCCGTGCGGTGTCGGCGGATCAGGCCCCCGACGTAGCTGCGCACCGTTGCCGGTGAGCCGACGGGCAGGGTCGTGAGGATCTGCGGGGCGTCCGGATCGTGCTCGGGCGGCGCCAGGCCGATCATGCGCTCTCCTCGATCTGGCCGGTCGACATCGCCGGCTCGGGGTCCGTTTCGCGGGTGACGACCGCGCGGTAGGCGGGGTGGCTGTGCAGCAGTTCGCGATGGGTGGCCACGGCGACGGCCTTGCCCTCCTGGAGGAACACCACCTGTTCCGCCCGGTCCAGCAGGAGCGGGCTGGAGGTGAGCACGACGGTCGTACGCCCCGTCCTGATCTCCCGCAGGCCGTCGGCGATCCGGGCCTCGGTGTGCGCGTCGACGGCACTGGTCGGCTCGTCGAGCACCAGCACCTCCGGGTCGGTGACCAGCGATCTGGCCAGTGCCAGCCGCTGCCGCTGCCCGCCGGACAGCGACCGGCCGCGCTCGGTGATGTGGGTGTGCATCGGGTCTCCCGCAGCGTCGACGGACGCCTGCGCCAGTGCGGTCAGCACATCGCCGCACTGGGCCGCGGCCAGCGCCTCCGTCGCGCCCACCCGCCCGGAGGCCGGTACGTCGAGCAGGTCGCCGAGCGTGCCCGAGAGCAGCATCGGGTCCTTGTCCTGGACGAGTACGGCCTCCCGGGCGATGTCGCGCGGCAGCTCGTCCAGCGGGGTACCGCCGAGGACGACGGACAGCGGGCCGGTCCCGTCACCACCGTCGTCGTCGTGCTGCGGCGGGTGTCCGCCGAGGCGTTCGGCGAGCCGGCCCGCGGTGTCGGGGTCGCCGCAGACCACCGCGGTCAGCCGGCCGGCCGCGAGGGTCAGGCCGCTGACCGGGTCGTGCAGATCGCCGGTGGGTGTCGCCCCTTGGCTCCTGGCCGGGCCGCCGGACGGCCGGGTCTGTGCCAGTACGCGGGCGGTGCGCTTCGCCGACGGCTTGGCGAAGGAGTAGGCCTGGGCGATCTCTTCGAAGTGCCGGAGAGGGAAGAGCAGGAAGGCGACCGCGCTGTAGAGGGTGACGAGGTCGCCGACGGCGATCGTGCCGTCGAGGGCGAGCCGGGCGCCGTACCAGACCACCGCGATGAGCAGCAGGCCCGGCAGCAGTACCTGGACGGCCGAGATCAGCGACCACATCCGGGCGCTGCGGACGGCGGCCTTGCGCACCTCCTGGGAGGCGCTGCGGTAGCGGCCGAGGAAGAGTTCCTCGCCGCCGATGCCGCGCAGTACGCGCAGCCCGGCGACGGTGTCGGAGGCCAGCTCGGTGGCCCGGCCGGCCTTATCGCGCTGTGCGTCGGCGCGCCGGGTCGCGGGCGGAAGCAACGGCAGCACGGCCAGCGCCATGACCGGTACGCCGACGGCTACCAGCACTCCCAGTTCCGGCTGGTAGACGGCCACGGCGATGGCGACGGCGACCGTGGTGACCGCGGAGGCACCGAACCGGGAGACCGCCTCGACGAACCAGCCGATCTTCTCCAGGTCGCCGGTGCTGACGGCGACGATCTCGCCGGCCGCCACCCGTCGGGTCATGGCCGAACCCAGCTCCGTGGTCTTGCGGGCGAGGAGCTGCTGCATCCGGGCGACGGCGGTGATCCAGTTGGTGACGGCCTCACGGTGGAGCATGGTGCCGCCGAGCGCGATGAGTACGCCCAAGGCCATGATCAGGCCGCCGGCCAGGAGCAGCCGGCCGCCGTCGCGGTCCACGACGGCCTGCACGGTGAGCCCCACCGGCAGCGGGGAGGCGGCGATGGCGCCGACGTTCACCAGCCCCCAGGCGAGGGCCTTGAGCTGTCCGCCGAGCTGTTGTCTGTAGAGCCACAGCAGGAAGGCGCCGGCCGTACGGACGTCCGGGACGCCCGGGTCGGGATGCGGAAGGTCGCGAATGTGCATGATGTCCCAGGCGAAGTCGTGGTGGGTGGGCGGCAACAGGACGTCCCGGCAGGCGAAATGCCCCTCTCGCCCGTCTCGTCTCCGGCGGAGGTCCTGGAAGATTGGCCCGCGCCCTGGGTTGATTTCAAACGGTTTTTCCGCTGCGGCCATGCGATTCGGACAATCGTGCGGCGGTCGGCAGGCGGTGGCCGGGTGCTGAACGGTCGTCAGCGGGACGGTGCGACCATGGGGGCATGCGAACAGCGGTCGGTGCGATGCGGACGGCGGCGGTGGCCGCTGCGGGGCTGGTTCTTCTGGCGGGCTGCGGCGGCGGTGCGAGCGGCGGCCGGAACGGCGACGGCAAGGGGGACGGTGCGGGCAAGGGGGAGCGCCCCGGCGGCCCGGCCCGCGGGGCGTCGGCCACCACCCACCTCAAGAACATCCCCGAGGTCGGTACCGCCCTGCGCTCGCGGATCCCGGCCGGCTCCCGGCAGGTCGTGGCCGTCTACGGCAAGGGCGTGGACTCCGCCGACGCCACCGTCGTCCTCTACGACAAGGGCCCCAAGGGCTGGGACCGCAAGGGGAGTTGGGGCGCGCACAACGGTCGCCGCGGCTGGACGGTGGATCATCACGAAGGGGACAAGCGCAGCCCCGTCGGAGTCTTCCCCCTGACCGATGCGGGCGGCGTGCTGGCGGATCCCGGTGCCAAGCTGCCCTATACGCACTCATCGGCGTTCACCCCGCCGTCGTACTGGTCCAAGAACACCCGGCACGACTTCGACTACGTCGTCGCGATCAACTACAACCGCGTCAAGGGGACCTCCCCGCTGGACCCGACCCGCCCGCAGGGGCAGTCCAAGGGGGGCGGGGTCTGGTTGCACATGGACCACGGCAGCGGAACGTCCGCATGTGTCAGCGTGCCGAAGTCCGGGATGCAGGCACTGCTGCGGGCCCTCGACCCGGCGCGGCACCCGGTGGTGGTCATGGGGGACAAGGCGCACCTGGCGGCCTGAGCGTACGGGCGCGGCGCGCGGACGAGGCGCGCACGGGTCCACGGGCCACGCGGGTGACGGGGGCGCGCGGGCGTACGGGGCGCGGTTCCACGCGGCACGCCAAAACAGGAGGAAGTGGACGCAGCGGTCACTCCTGCCCGAAAACGGATGGCCCGTGCGCTGCCCCTTGGACCAAGCTCCAAGATTTCCCAGGAAGTTACACGGACCTCTTTCGTGGTGAACAACAAGCGACCATAGTGACGGATCGTGGAAGTCCACTTCCGCATCACAGAATCCGTCCATGGAGGAGTGCCCGTGCCGCACGCCACCGCAAGCCTCACCCGCCGCGCAGGCCGCTTCCTGCGCACCAGCCTGTTCACGCAGGTACTCATCGCCCTGGTCCTCGGTGTGCTCGTCGGACGCCTGTGGCCGCAGGCGGGGGCGTCGCTCCAGCCGCTCGGTGACGGCTTCGTCCGTCTGATCAAGGCGATGATCGCGCCGCTGGTCTTCTGCGTCGTCGTCGCCGGGATCACCAAGGCGGGTGATCTCAAGGCCTTTGGCCGGATCGGGGTCAAGGCCCTGATCTGGTTCGAGGTGGCGACCAGCATCGCGCTCGTCGTCGGTCTGCTGGCCGGCAATGTCTTCGCGCCCGGCGCCGGGATGCATATCGACCCGGCGTCCCTGGACAAGGGCGCGGTGGACGCCAAGACGGGCGGCGGGCAGCTGCCCTCCGCCGCCCAGTTCGTCCTGGAGTCGCTGCCGGACAGCGCGGTCGGCGCGTTCGCCGAGAACTCGCTGCTGCAAGTCCTGGTGCTGGCCTGCCTGGTGGGCGCCGCGCTGCTGCACCTCGGACAGAAGAAGGTGCCGCAGATCCTGCCGGTGATCGAGCAGGCTCAGGACGTCGTGTTCACCATCGTCGGCTTCCTCATGAAGCTCGCCCCGCTCGCGGTCCTCGGTGCCACCGCTCACCTGGTGGGGGAGTACGGCCTGGGCGCGATGTCGACATACGGCAAGCTGATCGCGGTCTGTTACGGCGTCGCGCTGGTCTTCCTCCTGCTGCTCGGCTGCGCGCTCAAGGCCGTCACCGGGCTGAGCCTGTGGAAGTTCGTCCGCTACACCCGCGAGGAGCTGCTGCTGGCGCTCGGCACCGGCTCCAGCGAGACCGTGATGCCGCGGATGATGCAGAAGCTGCGCGCCGCGGGCTGCCGGGACGATGCGGTGGGGCTGGTGCTGCCGACCGGCTACTCCTTCAACCTCGACGGCGCCTCGATCTACCTCTCCATCGGCACGCTCTTCATCGCCCAGGCGATCGGTGTCGATCTGTCGCTCGGCCAGCAGATCACCGTGGTGCTGGTCCTGATGCTGACCAGCAAGGGCATGGCGGGCGTGCCGGGTTCGGCATTCCTCGCGCTGTCCGCGACGGCCTCCGCGCTGGGCGTCATCCCGGCCGCCGCGGTCGCCCTGCTGCTCGGCGTCGACCGGATCATGGACTCGATGCGGGTGGCGACCAATCTGCTCGGCAACTGTGTCGCGGTCTTCGCGGTGTCCCGCTGGGAGGGCGCACTGGACCGGGTGACGGCGAAGAAGGTCCTGAACGGCGAGCTGCCGGCCACCGCGCAGCCCGACCGCCCGGCGGAGCAGGAGCGGGCGGCGGAGCCGGCGACGGCGGATGCGGCGAAGCCGCGGGAGGCGGCGGCCGGGCCCGGCGCCGCCTCCGTCACCACCCGCGACACCTGACGCGACGGGCCCGGCGGGCGCACAGCCGCCCGCCGGCCCCGCGGCGCCGGGGCTCTTACTCCTCCGGCTTCTGCGAATCCATCCCCGGCCGCGCCTTCTTCCACAGCCCGCGGGTGAAGTCGGGAATCTCCTGCGGGGCGCCGTTCGCCTTGATCGAGAGATCGCTCAGCGGCACCGGCGCGGTCCAGGTCGCCGCGTCATAGACGTCGAAGTCCGGTACGAGGCCGAGCCGCATGCACTGCATCAGCCGGAAGATGAGCATGTAGTCCATGCCGCCGTGCCCGCCGGGCGGATTGGCGTGCTCCTTCCAGAGCCAGTGGTCCCACTCCGCGTATTTGGCGAAGTCGCCCCACTCGTCATTGCTCTGGTCCGGCTCGAGGTAGATCCGCTCGGGGTAGTCCTCGAAGACGCCCTTGGTGCCGCCGAGGCTGTTGATACGGCTGTAGGGGTGCGGGGTGGAGACATCGTGCTCCAGCCGGATCACCCGGCCCTTGGCGGTCTGGACGAGGCTGATCGTCCGGTCGCTCTCGATGTACGACTCCTTCCAGCTCGGGTCGTTCGCCGGCATGTGCTCCTTGCGGTAGGCGGCGAGGCCGAGCGCGGGGGTGCCGAAGCTGGAGATCCGTACGGCGCGGTCGCCGCGGTTGATGTCCATGTAGTTGGCGACCGGACCGAACCCGTGGTTGGGGTAGAGGTCGCCGCGCAGCCGGGTGTGCCACAGCCGGCGCCATGGCCCCTCGTAGTACTTGGGGTCGAACATCAGGCCGCGCAGATCGTGGTTGTACGCACCGGCGCCGTGCAGCAGGTCGCCGAACAGGCCCGCGTGCGCCATCCGCAGCACCCGCATCTCGTTCTTGCCGTAACAGCAGTTCTCCAGCTGCATACAGTGTCTGCGGGTGCGCTCGGAGAGATGGACCAGCTCCCACAGCTGGTCCAGGCGCAGCGCGAGGGGGCATTCCACGCCCACATGCTTGCCGTTGAGCATGGCCGTCTTCGCCATCTCGAAGTGCCAGTCCCAGGGCGTGGCCGCGTAGACGAAGTCGATGTCGCCGCGCTTGCAGAGGTTCTCGAAGTCGTGGTCGCCGTTGGTGTAGACGGCGGGTGCGGGCTGTCCCGCGGCGGTGACCTTCTTGGCGGCCTTGGCGGTCTTTTCCTTCACCGGGTCGCACAGGGCGACGACGCGGACGCCCGGCATCGCGAGAAAGAGATCGATCATGCTGCCGCCGCGGTTGCCGAGCCCGACGATGCCGACGCGTACGGTGCTGCGCCGCTCGAACGGCACCCCGATCATGGTTCTGGCCTTGGTGTCGGCGGCTGCGGCGGCGGCCGTCGCGGAGCCGGCCGCGGTGGGCGCGGCCGCCGCTGCCGTCCCGGACGCGAGGCCGCCGAGCCCCAGTCCGGCGCCCGCCGCACCGGCGGTCCACAGGACCGAACGGCGGCTCGGGCCCGCCTCGTTGTGGTCGTGGTTCTGCGATGGTGCCTCGTTCATCGGTCCTCCAGGGGAGCGCTGGCGTGCCGGGGCATACGTGAACCTCGGTCAGGACCCTGTCGGCCGGCGGCCTGAGGCACAAGAGGGCCGATTGGACTCTTGATGCGGCACTCTTGGATTCTTTGCCGCACTGCCGGACGGCTCACGGCAACACCGAGGGTGCCGCCGCCAGTACCTTTCGCAAGTCGCTGAAAAGCCTTGCAGAAAGTCTTGACGTGTCCGCGCGGTAAACGGCAGGCTCCGAGGCGAATCCCCCCATGGCGGCCCGGCGCGTGGCTGCACTCGTGGGCGCGGTGTGCCCTGCCGTGCCCCATGACGAAGGAGCCGCAAGATGCAGCAACGTTCCCGTGTGCTGGGCGGGGCGCTGGCCGGAGTGCTGGCCGCGGCCGGCCTCGCCACCTTCGCGCCGTGGTCCTCCCAGGCCGCCCCGCCCGGTGAAAAGACCGTCACCGCCACGCTGTTCGAGTGGAAGTACGCGGATGTCGCCAAGGCGTGCAGCGATCAGCTGGGCCCGGCCGGCTACGGCTATGTCGAGGTCTCACCCGCCGCCGAGCACATCCAGGGCGACCAGTGGTGGACCTCGTACCAGCCCGTCAGCTACAAGATTGCCGGACGGCTGGGCGACCGGACCGCGTTCGCCTCGATGGTCAGGGCCTGCCACGGCGCGGGCGTCAAGGTCATCGCCGACGCCGTCATCAACCACATGGCGGCCGGATCCGGTACGGGCACCGGCGGCACCCAGTACAGCAAGTACCAGTACCCGGGCTACTACCAGGACCAGGACTTCCACGGCTGCCGCAAGAGCATCTCCGACTACACCAACCGCGACGACGTCCAGAACTGCGAACTCGTCGGGCTCGCCGACCTCGACACCGGCAGCGACCACGTCCGCACCACCCTTGCCAAGTACCTCGACGACCTGCGGTCGTTGGGCGTCGACGGCTTCCGCGTGGACGCCGCCAAGCACGTCTCCGCCACCGACCTCGCCGCCATCAAGGGCAAGATGCGCGACCCGGGTTACTGGGTGCAGGAGGTCATCTACGGCGCCGGCGAAGCGGTCCGGCCCGAGGAGTACACCGGCACCGGCGATGTCGACGAATTCCGCTACGGCAGCCACCTCAAGAGCGCCTTCCAAGGCGGCAACCTCGCCCAGCTCAAGTCCGTCGCGGACGGCAAGCTCGGCAGCGACACGGCCCGCACCTTCGTCGACAACTGGGACACCGAGCGCAACGGCTCCACGCTGACCTACAAGGACGGCGCGGCCCACACCCTCGCCAACGTCTTCATGCTCGCCTCGCCCTACGGCTCACCGAACGTCTACTCCGGCTACGAGTGGTCCGACAAGGACGCCGGACCGCCCAGCGGCAGCGGCGGCTGGACCAACCAGCACGCCAAGCAGGCCATCACCGGCATGGTGGGGTTCCGCAACGCGGTGGGCTCGGCAGAGCTGACGGACTGGTGGGACAACGGGGGCGGCGCCGTCGCCTTCGGCCGGGGCGGCAAGGGATTCGTGGCGCTCAACAACGGTGACTCCGAGCTGCACCGGACCTTCGCGACCTCGCTGCCCGCCGGCACGTACTGCAATGTCGTCGCGGCCGCGCCGTCCTCGTGTGACGGCCACACGGTCACCGTCGGCGACGACGGGAAGGCGCAGCTCTCGGTCCCGGCCAAGGGAGCGGTGGCACTGCACGTCACGCGTTGAGGCGCGCTCCGGAAGGAGGCCGAGGAACAGGCCGCGTGGCCCGCTCCAGCGCCAGGAGGGCCGAGTAATAGCCTCGGCCCTCCGTCGCATGGTCCATGCCGATCTCGCACATCCGGTTCGCCGACAGATGGGCGTCGAAGTGCCGCGAGGTGACCTCGGCGGCCTCCTTCGCGGTGGCCGACTCCGTCAGCTGCCGGTGCAGCATCCCGCGGTCACCGGCGAAGGCACAGCAGCCCGTGTCGTCCGGCACCACCACCTCCCGCGCACATGCCTCGGCGACCCGGCGCAGCTGCGCCTCGTCCCCCAAGTGCTGCATGGAGCAGGTGGGATGGAGCACCGCCGAGCCGACCGTGCGCAGAATCTCCAGCCGCGGCAGCAGCTCCTCGGCGGCCCAGACGACCGAGTCGAGCACCGTCAGCTCGGCGTGCAGCGCGCGGTTGTCGGGCGTCAGATACGGCACGACCTCCCGGCTGAGGCCCAGGGTGCACGACGACGCGTCCACCACCAGCGGCAGCGTGCCGCCGGCCGTCCACCCCCAGGCCGCCTCGACGATGCGGTTGGCCATCACCGCGGTGCCGTGCTGGTATCCCTTGGAGTGCCAGATCGTGGCGCAGCAGGTCCCGGCCACGTCCGACGGGATCCACACCGGCCGGCCCGCCCGCTGCGACACCGCCACCACCGCCTCCGGCAGCGACGGCCCCCGGTACCCGGCGGGCTCACCGAAGATCCGGTTCACACACGCCGGGTAGTAGACCGCGGCGGCCCCGGCCCGCCGCGTCGCGGGCAGCGAGCGGGCCGCCGCGCCGGGAATCCGCGGCAGCCACTCGGGCACCAGGTCGGGGCGTACGGCCCTACGGGCGGCGCGGGTCAGCGATGCCGTCAGCCGGTCGCCGATCCGGTCGGCGGCGGCCACCGCCAGCCGCGCCGCCTTCTCGACGGCCTTGAACTGCCGGGCGGTCTGCGCGGCGGCCCACTCCTCGCGCGGTGAGTGGCGCCGGTGCCGGAAGTCCTTCATCAGCGCGCCGGTGTCGATCCCCACCGGGCACGACAGTTGGCAGAGCGAGTCGCCGGCGCAGGTGTCCACCGCGTCATAGCCGTACGAGTCCAGCAGCTCGGTGGTGACGGGGGAGCCCGGCGGCTGGCGCAGCATTTCCCGGCGCAGCACGATCCGCTGGCGGGGCGTGGTGGTCAGATCCCCGCTGGGGCAGGCCGGTTCGCAGAAGCCGCACTCGATGCACGGGTCGGCGACGGCCTCGGTCTCCGGGATGGTCTTCAGCCCGCGCAGATGCGCCTGCGGATCACGGTCGAGCAGGATGCGCGGAGCGAGGATGCCGTGCGGATCCACGAGCCGCTTGATCCGCCACATCAACTCCGTTGCCCGCGAGCCCCATTCGAGCTCCAGGAACGGTGCGATGTTCCGGCCGGTGGCATGCTCCGCCTTCAGTGATCCGTCGAAGCGCCGGACCGTCAGCCGGCAGAACTCGTCCATGAACGCGGCATAGCGCGCCACATCCGCCGTCTTCGCCGCGTCGAAGGCGAGCAGGAAATGCAGATTGCCGTGGGCGGCATGACCCGCGACCGCCGCGTCGAAGCCGTGCCGCACCTGGAGTTCCAGCAGGTCCGTGCAGGCGTCCGCGAGCCGGTCCGGCGGCACCGCGAAGTCCTCCGTGATCAGCGTCGTACCGGACGGCCGGGTACCGCCCACCGCGGCCACGAACGCCTTGCGTGCCTTCCAGTAGCCGCCGATGGCTGCCGGGTCGCGGGTGAAGGCATTGGTGACGGACGCGACCGGTGCGACCAGCTCCAGCTCCGTCAGCACCTGCGCCGCGGCCCGCTCGTACGCCTCCTGGGTGGCCTCGTCGGGTGCCCGGAACTCCACCAGCAGCGCGGTGGTCTCCTTGGGCAGCGCCGCCCAGTCGGCCGGCACCCCGGCCACGCTCACCGAGGCGCGCAGCGTATTGCCGTCCATCAGCTCCACGGCCCGTGCACCCGCTTCGTTGAAGCGCGGGACGGCCGCGGCCGTGGCACTCAGCGTCGGGAAGAACAGCAGCGCGCTGGAGGTGCGCCGGTCCAGCGGCAGGGTGTCGAAGACGGTCTCGGCGAGGAAGCCGAGGGTGCCCTCGGAGCCGACCATCAGCCCGCGCAGGATCTGTACCGGTGTCGCGCCGTCGAGAAAGGCGTCCAGGCGGTAGCCGTTGGTGTTCTTGATCCGGTATTTGGCGTGGATCCTGGCCACCAGCTCCGGATCCGCCTCGATCTCCGCCTTCAGTGCCAGCAGGCCCGCGCACAGCGCCGGTTCGGCGTGCGCCAGCTCCGCGTCGGCGTCCGGTCCGGCGGTGTCCACGATCGTGCCCGACGGCAGGACGAGGGTGACCGAGGCCAGCGTCCGGTAGGAGTTACGGGTGGTGCCGGCCGTCATCCCGGAGGCGTTGTTGGCGACCACGCCGCCCAGGGTGCAGGCGAGCGCGCTGGCCGGATCGGGCCCGAGCAGCCGGCCGTACCGGGCCAGGGTGGTGTTGGCGCGCAGCACGGTGGTGCCCGGCCGGATCCGGGCGCGGGCACCGTTGTCGAGCACCTGGATCCCGCTCCAGTGCCGGCGGACGTCGACGAGGATGTCCTCGCCCTGGGCCTGGCCGTTGAGCGAGGTGCCGGCGGCCCGGAAGACGACGTGGCGGCCCTTTCCGTGGGCGTAGGAGAAGACCGCGGAGATGTCGTCGAGGTCCTCGGCCACCACCACGACCTGCGGGACGAAGCGGTACGGGCTGGCGTCGGAGGCGTAGCGGACCAGGTCGGAGATCTTGTGGAGCACCTTGTCCGGGCCGAGCAGCGCGATCAGGTCACCGCGCAGCGGCTCGGGGGTGCCCGATGCCAGGTGGCCGGCCACCCGGTCGTGCGCGGGGCTGCCGGGGGCGGTGGGGCGCAGGGTCTGGGGGTTCGGCTCCAGCAGGGGCATGCGGCACTCCTCCGGTTGACTCCGCGTCAGCTCAATGCGGTCGGTCCGGTCGATGCGGTCTGCACGGGTCGTCGACCAGGGTGGACAGCAGGTCGCCGAACACCTCGCGCTGATCGGCGGTCAGTGGGGCCAGGATCTCCTCCGCCGCGGCCCGGCGCGCGCTGCGCAACGCGCGCAGCGTGGAACGGCCGGTGTCGGTCAGCTCGATCCGTACCACCCGGCGGTTGGCCGGATCGGGCACCCGGCGCACCGCGCCATGTGCCTCCAGCGCGTCCACCAGTGTGGTCACCGCCCGGGGTACGACCTCCAGCCGCTCGGCGAGGTCGGCCATCCGCGGCGGGGTGTCGCGGTAGTGGCCGACGATCCGCAGCAGCCGGGACTGTGCGGGGGTGAAGGCGATGTCCAGGTGCTCCAGGTGGTGTTTCTGGGCGCGGTGCATCCGGCGGGTCAGCCGTACCAGCTGCTCGGCGAGGTTGGTGGTGCTGACCGTCGGCTCGGGGGAGGGCATGGCGCGAGGATAGCGGATGGCAGGACTTAATTCATTGTGAGCATAGGTAACAATGAGCTAGGCTCCACGTTGTTTGTCCCGGACTCTGCCTGTCCGTTGTCCTGCCCCCGCGCAGTCACACCCCTCGAAGGAGCCCATGCGCAGCGACGAACCCCAGTGGACCCCACCGCCCAAGGACCCGGAAAAGCCGGTCCAGCTGCGGCGGATCCTCGCTCTCTTCCGCCCCTACCGCGCCCGGCTGGGCCTCGTCGGCCTGCTCGTCGGCGCCTCCTCGCTGGTCTCGGTCGCCTCCCCCTTCCTCCTCCGCGAGATCCTGGACGTGGCGATACCCGGCCGGCGCACGGGGCTGCTGACCCTGCTCGCCCTCGGCATGATCGTCACCGCCGTCACCACCAGCGTCTTCGGCGTACTACAGACCCTGCTGTCCACCACCGTCGGCCAGCGCGTCATGCACGATCTGCGCACCGCCGTCTACGCCAAACTCCAGCGGATGCCGCTGGCCTTCTTCACCCGCACCCGCACGGGCGAGGTCCAGTCCCGGATCGCCAACGACATCGGCGGAATGCAGGCGACGGTCACCACCACCGCCACCTCCCTGGTCTCCAATCTGACCTCCGTCATCGCCACCGTCTGCGCGATGCTCGCGCTCGACTGGCGGCTGACCGTCGTCTCGCTGCTGCTGCTCCCGCTCTTCGTCTGGATCAGCCGCCGGGTCGGCAACGAACGCAAGAAGATCACCACCCAGCGGCAGAAGCAGATGGCCGCGATGTCCGCGATCGTCACCGAATCCCTCTCGGTCAGCGGCATCCTGCTCGGCCGCACGATGGGCCGCGCCGACTCCCTCACCAAGACCTTCGCCGACGAGTCCGAGCGCCTGGTCGACCTGGAGGTCCGCGCCAACATGGCCGGCCGCTGGCGGATGGCCACCATCGGCATCGTCATGGCCGCCATGCCCGCGCTGATCTACTGGGCGGCGGGCATGGTGCTCCGGCTCGGCGGCCCGGTCTTCTCGCTCGGCACCCTGGTCGCCTTCGTCTCGCTCCAGCAGGGCCTGCTGCGGCCCACCGTCTCCCTGCTGTCCACCGGCGTCCAGATGCAGACCTCGCTCGCGCTCTTCCAGCGCATCTTCGAATACCTCGATCTGCCGGTCGCCATCACCGAGCCCGCCGAGCCGGTCCGCCTCCCGGCGCCGCGTGGCGAGATCCGCTTCGAGAACGTCCGCTTCCGCTACGACCCCGCGGCCGCCCCCACCCTCGACGGCATCGATCTGACCGTCCCCGCCGGCGGCAGCCTCGCCGTCGTCGGACCGACCGGCAGCGGCAAGAGCACCCTGAGCTATCTCGTGCCACGGCTCTACGACGTGACCGGCGGCCGGGTCACCCTCGACGGCACGGACGTCCGCGACCTCGACTTCGACAGCCTCGCCCGCTCGGTCGGTGTGGTCTCCCAGGAGACCTACCTCTTCCACGCCTCGGTCGCCGACAACCTGCGCTTCGCCAAGCCGGACGCCACCGACGACGAGATCGAACGCGCCGCCAGAGCCGCCCAGATCCACGACCACATCGCCGCCCTGCCCGACGGCTACGACACCCTCGTCGGCGAGCGCGGCTACCGCTTCTCCGGCGGCGAGAAACAGCGCCTCGCCCTCGCCCGCACCATCCTGCGCGATCCGCCCGTCCTCGTCCTGGACGAAGCGACCAGCGCTCTGGACACCCGTACCGAACACGCCGTACAGCAGGCCATCGACGAGCTGTCCGAGGGCCGCACCACCCTCACCATCGCGCACCGGCTCTCCACCGTCCGCGACGCCGACCAGATCGTCGTGCTGGACGCCGGACGGATCGCCGAGCGCGGCACCCATGACGAGCTGCTCGCCGCGGACGGGCGCTATGCGGCGCTGGTACGGCGTGACGCACACCTCACCCCGGCCGCCGATCAAGAGATGGCCCAGTAAGTGACCCGCGGGTAAGGTCGGAGTCGCGGCGGCCAGTTCACTGGTCGGGGTGGCCGCCGCACCCACTCCTCGGCCGCCCGGCCTGCGGGTTCCGGCACCGTTGCCCTTCCTGCTCCGCCTCTGCCCGTCCGATCAGGGAGCTCTCCGTGACAGCTGACGACCGTTCCGCCCACGCGCTGGCCCGTCTGCTGGCGGGGATGGGGACCCTCCACTTCCTCGCCCCGAAGCCGTTCGACGCGCTCGTGCCCCGGCAACTGCCCGGCAGCCCCCGCACCTGGACGTACGCCAGCGGCGTCGCCGAACTCGCCGTCGCCGCCGCCGTCGCCCTGCCGCGCACCCGCCGGGCCGGCGCCCTGGCGGCGGCCGGCCTGTTCGCCGCCGTCTTCCCGGCAAACATCAAGATGGCGCACGACTGGCGGCACCGCCCGGCGCCGCTCAAGGCCCTGGCCTACGCGCGGTTGCCCGGCCAGCTCCCACTGATCGGCTGGGCCCTGCACACCGCCCACGCGGCCCGCCGGACCACGGGCGCCCCGCGACCGTAGCGCCTACGCTGCGCGGTATGACCCCACCCCAGGACCGCCCGGAACTCCCGGAGTTCGCCCTCGGATTCCCCGGCCCGTTGCGCGACCGGCTGGTCGCCGCGGTGCTCTCCGGCACCAAGACCGCCACGACCGGGCTGCTGACCGAGTACGAGCGCTGTGCCGAGCCGGTGCCGTCCGTCGGCCACCGGTCGGTCATGCCCGACTCCGGCGGCCGGCCGGTGGCCGTGATCGAGGTGACCGGGGTGCGGGTGCTGCGCCTGGCGGAGGTCGACCGGGCGCATGCGCGGGCCGAGGGCGAGGGTCACCTGACGGTGGCCGAGTGGCGGGCCGCCCACGAGGCCTTCTGGCACGGCCCGGACATGCGCGACGAGCTCGGCGACCCGGAATTCACCGTCGACGACGACACCCTGGTCGTGCTCGAAGACTTCCGGGTCGTGGAGCGTCTGGGGAGTGTGTCCGCGCGAGAGGGGTGACGTGAACCCGAGTGCCGGGAAGGCCGGGGGCCGGGCCCTGGGTCCCGGCCTCGGGCGCACGGCTGCCGGGATCAGAGCGCGACGAGGTCGACGGCGGCGGCCATGACCCGGTAGCCCGCATCGTTGGGGTGCTTGTGGTCGCCGCTGTCGTAGGCGGGCGCGAGTGCGTCCGGGTCCGCCGGATCGGCCAGCGCCGCGGCGAAGTCGGCCACCGCGTCGAACTCGCCCGCGTGGCGTATCCACTCGTTGATCTCCCGGCGCTTCGCCTCGGCGGCCGGCGTGTGGTACTCCGCCCCCTTGAAAGGCATGATCGTCCCACCGGTGACCCGCACACCCGCCGCGCGCGCCATGCCGGTCAACTCGCGGTAACCGGCGATGAGTTCACCGACGGACCGGTCCGGATTCGGCCGGTACGTCGGCAGCTCGACCTCGCTGAAGCCGATGTCGTTGAGGCCCACCAGCACCACCGCCGAGCGCACTCCCGGCTGGCCGAGCACATCGCGGCGGAAACGGTCCCCCGCCCGCTCGCCGAACCAGGCCGAGTCGCTGAGCAGCAGATTCCCTCCGATGCCCTGATTGAGCACGGGGCGCGGAGTGCCCCGGTCGGCCAGCCGCTCGGCCAGCGCGTCCGAGTAGCGGTGGTTGCCGTCGACGGTCGAGGCGAACCCGTCCGTGAGGGAGTCACCGAAGACCACCACCGTGTCGTCCCGTGCCGGAGTGCCGTCCGTCAGCTCGACGGCGGCGAGGTAGTACCAGGACACCGTCGTCTCGCTGAACACGGCCGGCTCGCGCGCGGCGAGCTGGTCGCCCGCGGCCCGGTAGGTGGTGGCGTACGCCTGGGCGTGGAAGGAGGCGGGGCCGGTCGGCCGGGCGAAGTGGAGCGACACCGTCACCGAGTCGAACGGCGCCACGCTCAACTCCGCGGCGTCGCTGTAGACCTCGCCGCCCGCCGGAATCCGCACCGCATCGGCCCCGCCGAAGGTGAGCCGCCGCACCGTGCCGGCCTGCTCGGCCGCCCCCTGCCCCGTACGGGCGATCGTGGCACCGGACACCTCCAGCGGCGTGGTCCCGTAGCGGTGGGAGAGCTTGATACGGGCCGAGGTGCCGGAGCCGGTGACCCGCACGATCTGACGCACGGTCTGGTCGGCGAACCCCTCCAGCGCCCAGTTCTTGTGGAACCCCTCGCTGGGACGCTGTACGGCGGCCGACCAACCGGCCCTCCAGAAGGGGGAGTCGGCGTGGTCGGTGACGGTGCGGTTCATGATGCTGCTGCCTCTCTGTCGTGCGCCCGGTGGCGATGACAGCGAGTCTGCGGGCGGGCGCGAGGGCTACCCAGACCTCTGGTCTTGGTACGCATCCGATGCCTACCAAGACCAGGGTCACCCTTCTCGCCTCACCGCTCTGCGGGCGACAGGCGCCACGCGCGGCGCGATGCGGTGGCCTGGGCGCGGCGGGCCGTGCAGGTACGCGCCGCCCCGCTCCGGCCGGTCAGCCCTGGTCGATGAGGGCGTCCGTCAGCTCCATCAGACGCTCCCGGGCCTCGGTGTCGTACGCCTGGGCGTGTGCCCGGGTGTCGGTGAACCGGTCGAAGTAGCGGCCCGTGGTGGCGGCGAGGTCCGGGTCGATGAGCAGCCGGACGGTGGGGCGGACCCCCTCGTCGATGCCGGTGACCGGGGTCAGGCCGTACGCGCGCACTCCGGCGGTGTCCATCAGATGGGCCGGATGGAGGGTGTTCACCGTGACGCCGGTGCCCTCCAGTTCGGCGGCCAGGTGGAAGGTCGCCATGATCAGGGCGAGCTTGCTCTTGCAGTAGGCGCGCAGTCCTTCGTAGTCCCGCTCCAGCATGAGGTCGTCGAAGTCGAGGGCCTCCTGCCCGATCGAGGCGACGTTGACCACGCGGGCGGGCGCCGAGGCGGTCAGCAGCGGCAGCAGATCGCGGGTGAGGGCGTACGGGGCGAGGTGGTTCACGGCGAAGCGCAACTCGTGCCCCTGGTGGCTCAGTTCGCGCTTGAGCGGCTCGGAGCCACCGCCCGCGACGGCGTTGTTGATCAAGCCGTCGAGCCGGGGCTCCGCCGCACGGATCCGCGCCGCCATCGCGTGCACCTGGCCGAGGTCGGCCAGGTCGGCAAGGTAGGTGCGGACAGTGGACTGCGGGGCGGCGGCCCGCACTTCGGCCGCCACGTGCTCCAGACGGCTGCGGTCACGGCCGTGCAGCAGGACGGTGCCGCCGCGGGCGGCGAGGTCGAGTGCGAGGCCGCGGCCCAGCCCCTGGGTGGCGCCGGTGATCAAGGTGGTGCGTGAGTTCATGACAGCCAGCGTGACGGCACGGGGCGGTGACTGGGGAGTACGGGCCGAGCCTGGTGTCGTCACCACCAGGCTCGGGCTGTTCTACGACGAGGCGCGGAATCAGCGCGGGCGGCGGATCCGGGGCGCCCCCGTCACCGACATCACCAGTGAGTACAGCGTGGTCGTCGCGGTGATGAAGAGGCGGTTGTTCTTCGGGCCGCCGAAGGCGATGTTGGAGACCGCCTCGGGGACGCGGAGCCGCCCGATCAGGGTGCCGTCCGGGGCGTAGCAGTGCACCCCGCCGGTCATGGCGGCCGCCCACAGCCGGCCCTCGTCATCGAAGCGGATGTTGTCGAACCGGCTCTCGCCGTCGGTGGTTTCGGCGAAGACCTTGCCCTCCGAGAGCGACCGGTCCGCCCGCACGTCGAAGACCCGGATCTGACCGGCGCGGGTGTCCGAGACGTACAACTGCTCTTCGTCGGGGGAGAGGACCAGCCCGTTCGGCGCGCCGAAGCCGTCCGCGGCAAGGGTGACGGCGCCTGTCGACGGATCGATCCGATAGACATGGCAGGCGCCGATCTCGCTCTCGGCGCGGTGGCCCTCGTAGTCGCTGGTGATTCCGAAGTCCGGATCGGAGAACCAGAGGGTGCCGTCGGAGTGCACGACCGCATCGTTCGGGCTGTTGAGCCGCTTGCCTTCGAAGCGGTCGGCCAGCACCGTGAGGGTTCCGTCGTGCTCGGTGCGGGTGACGCGGCGGTTGCCCTGTTCGCAGCTGATCAGCCGGGACCGGCCGTCGAGGGTGTTGCCGTTGCTGTGTCCGGCCGGGGAACGGAAGACGCCGACCGTGCCGGTCGGTTCGTCCCAGCGCAGCATCCGGTCGTTGGGGATGTCGCTCCAGATCAACTGACGCCAGGCGGGCAGATAGACCGGCCCCTCGGCCCAGCGGCAGTTCTCGTACAGCTTCTCCAGGCGTGCGTCGCCGTTCGCGCACCTTCCGGTCCGGAAGCGGTCGTCCAGTGTCTCGTATGGCGAAGTCGCCAGGGAATCGGACACGTTAAGCCTCTCTGCGTGAGAACCTGAACCACATTCAGCAGTGTAGTGATATCTCGGAACAGGATATGGTGGCAAGCATGGATGACGTCGACCGTGAACTCGTCGCCCTGCTCCAGCAGGACGCCACCCAGGCCTATGCGGCGCTCGGCAAGGCGGTCGGCCTCTCGGCCGGTGCCGCCCATGAGCGGGTCCGCAAGCTCAGGGAGCGCGGAGTGATCCGCCGTACGACCGTGGACGTGGACCCCGCTGCCCTCGGCCGCGGAGTCCTGGCGTTCGTCATGGTCGAGTCCTCGGCATGGATGGGCGATTCGGCCGCCGCCTTCCTGGCCGTCCCCGAGATCCAGGAGGCACATGTGATCGCGGGCAGCGCCTCCGTCCTGGTGAAGGTGCGAACCGCCACCACCGAGGGGCTTCAGGACGTCCTGCGCAGGCTGTATGCGATCGACGGGGTCAGCGGAACCCAGGCGATCATCTCGTTGGAGACCTTCTTCGAGCGCCCGGTCTCCCCGCGGGGGTAGCCGCCGCACGGTGCTCCGGCGGGTGCCCCGGAACCGGCCCGTAGCTGCGTCATCGTCGGTACGGTGGACCTCCGCCACGGGCCTGTGCCCGTCTCTTCGGATTGCGAGATGTCCGATGAACCAGATTGCAGCCGATACCCAATTGGCCGCGGCGGTGGTGGTGCACGAGGCCTGTGTGCTGATCGTGCGCCGCAGCTACCGCGAGCGCTTTCTGCCCGGCGCGTGGGGCGTGCCGTGCGGGAAGCTCGATCGCGGGGAGTCCGCCGAGAGCGGCGCCCTGCGGGAGCTGAAGGAAGAGACCGGAATCCTCGGCACCATCGTCGCGCACACCGGCTCGTCCAGCTTCCTGAGCGACTATCGGGGCCGCCGCGTCCACAACCATCAGGAGAACTTCATCGTCCGCCCGCTGACGCTGGATGTCGTCCTGCCCAGCCCGGATCAGGCCTATCTGTGGGCACGGCCCGCCGAATTGGCCGGGATCGGGGTGGACGCCTACAACCTCGGGGTGATCCGCCAGGCGCTCGGCGGCCGGCTGGACGCGGCCGGGCTCCGCGCCATGACGGCCCGCATCCGCTACCCGGCGCCACCGGTCTTCAGTAGCCCAAAGACCTTGCCAGCGCGTCGAGTTCGGCAAGATAGACGGCCGGCGGCAGCGGAGTCTTGGGCGGCGGACCGGCCCGCTCGGCGCCGCCGGTCATAATATCGCCGCCGCGGTCATCTCCGATGTCCGTGGCGGGGCCGCCGTCCGCGGCGGAGTCGCTGCGCCCGGCCTCGGTGCTCGTGACGTGGCTGCTGTTCCTGACGTACACATCGGTCACCGACCGCTGTGGAGCGGTCTCCAGGAACAGCGTCACCGTCGGCTCCTCGCTCACCACCCGGTGCAGCGTACGGGCGGCCAGGCCGTAGCTCCGGCCGGAGCCGTACTGCTCCGTGCACAGGAGCCGCAGGCGTGCGTCCCCGACCCGCCGCAGCCGCCAGGCGCCGCCGGGGCCGTCGATCGTCTCCCGGTAGACGGTCGCGGGTACGCCGTCCGCGGCCGGCTCGTAGCACTCCATCCGGACGCTTCCGCGCACCACCGCCGAGGCGATCGCGCACCGGTGGTTGTGAATGTCCTCGGGGACCGGGCCGGTCCTGCCGTGCCAGAAATGGACCCGCAGCATGAACCGCGGGGCGCCGGCCAGCAGCAACAGCTTGTCGAAGCCCAGCACATGGCGGTACGAGAGACGGGTGCACTCCGCCAGGTCCAGATCACCGGCGGATAATCGGCGCACCAGCGGACCGAGCGTATCGGGGTGGGCCAGTCGGGCGGTCACCGCGCGCGCCGACTCGGGCGACGGCGGCCCCGGCCCGCCGCCCAGCCGTTCCGCCAACAGCCGCCGGGCTTCCTCGACCTGCATGAGACCGCCTTCCCTTCGCCGACCCCCTGACCGCCCCGACCCTGACCCCTGCCCCTGACCGCCCCGGCGCTGATCACACCAGCGCTGATCACAGCGGCGCTCATCATCCGCCCCGACCGCCGCCATGCCCCTGACCGTCGCGTCCCGTCCCGCCCTGACCCGCCCTGACCCGATCCGAACCGACCCGATCCGAACTGCCCCTGGTCTTCACCGGGCGGGAGCACCACCTGGCCTGGCCCCGCCCCCGCCCCCTCGGAACCCTGCCGTCCGCCTCACGGCCGGTAGACCATCAGCGCATGCCGCCGCAGTACCGACAGGCCCTGGTAGGCCATCCACACCGGGTGCCCCATGGGCCCGTCGTCCCACCGCCACACCCCGCCCCGCTGCATGCCGTGGACCCGCGCCACGGCGGCGGTCAGCTGCGCCTCCCACGCCGCCGGCCCCACTCCCTCGGCGGCGACCTTCCGGGCACCGTCCGTCATCAGCGCACGGGCCACCCACGCGGCCGCGAAATGCCGTACGGACAACAGCTCCTGATGCAGTGGATCCTCTTGGTCCGGCCGGCGTACCTCCTCCTGGCAGTTTTGTAGATCGGCCACCCCGCCCGCCGGCGTCGCGGGGCCGGCCAGCAGCCAGCGCAGCCCCTCCTCGCGCACCGTGCGCTGCCGCTCGTCCTCGCCCAGTACCCGTGCGGCGCGGTCCAGCGCCACCACCGCCCGCGCGGTGTGCGCCGCGGACGGTGCCGGATTGCCCCGGCCGGTGGCCAGCGCCGCGCCCCAGCAGCGGTGATTTCCGCGCGCCGGGTCGGCCGTGGCGCCGTTGACCAGCACCTCGCGCAGTCCGTCCAGCGCGGTGGAGCCGGGCGCGGCGCGCAGCAGCCCGCGCAGCACATTCGTCACGACATAGGTGTTTGCCAGACCCGATGCGTCATGGTCGGGGTTCCACAGCACCTCGCAGGAGCGTATTTCCGCCTCCAGCAGCCGCGGATCGGCACCGGCCCGCGCCAGCGCACCCAGCACGACCGCGGTCACCTCGGGCCGTGCCCCGCTGCCCTGGGAGCGGGCGGCCCACCCGCCGCCGGGAAGCCGCAGCCGCCACAGCGTCTCGGCCACCTGCCCCGCCCGTATGCGGCCGTCGTACGGCGCGATGTCGAGCAGCAGATGCAGCCCGTACGCCGTACCGAACGCCGTCGGATGCACCGGCGGATCGTTCTCCGCGAGGGAGTGCGGCCAGCCGGTGAGCGGTCCGCGTCCGGACACCTCGATCACCGAGAGACCGCGCCGCAGCGCCTGGTATGTGCCGTCCATCAGCTCGGGCAGCGATCCGGCGGGTGAGGGCGCGGGGCCGGGCGGTGGTGCGGCGAGGGCGGCCGCGGCCGCGGCGCGCGTCCGCAGCAGGGCCGCAGCCAGCCACACCACGGCGCCGACCCCGCATCCGGCGGTCGCCGCCACGAAGTACCGCGCCGCCTCGCCCGCGAGGTTCTGCGGCAGGATCCCCAGCAGCGTCTGGAACACGGCGAACGCGGCGGCCGGGACGCCCAGCCGCCCCAGCCAGGTCAGCAGCCGGGACGGCGCGGAGGCGGGCGCGTCGGCAGCGGGCGGCGGTCCGGGATCCGGTACGGGCGAGCGGCCTGTCGCGCCGGAACGCCGTGGTGGTAAGACCTGCCGCAGCACCATCTGCTCCCTCCCCACCCCGGGCGCGCGCCCCCGCACCGCGTGTGCGCAGGGCATCCCGATCAGTGTAGGAATCCCCACTGACAGCGGGGTCGCACACCTGTCGCACTCACTCCCCGCCCACGCCTTCGCTCAGCCCGCCTCCGCCTCTGCCTCCACTTCTGCCTCCGCCTCCGCCTCCACCTCTGCCTCCGACGCCGCTGCCAGCAGAATCACCTCCAGTGTCCGCGGCCCGTGCACCCCCTCCACCCGGTCGAGTTCGATGTCGCTGGTCGCGGACGGCCCGGAGATCCAGGTGAGCGGGCGGTCCGGCGCCAGCCGCGGCAGCGCCTCCGGAACCGAGCCGACCACCTGGCCGGGGACGCGGACGACACAGAGATGATGGTCCGGCACCAGCGTGATCCGGCGTCTGCCCTGGTCGGGGCCGGCGTCCAGGACCAGGGTGCCGGTCTCCGCGATGGCCACCGCACAGCCCGTCAGCACACTGTCCACGGCGTCGAGTTCACGGGGAGTGCTCGATGCGCGGTCCTCGACGAGGGTGACGCCCGTACTGCCGGCCGTCCATGAGGCGTCCAGGCCCGGCGGCACCAGCACCGTCCGCGCCCCGCTCTCCGCCAGCAGCCGGCCGATCAGCCGCGGCAGCCCCTCGGCGTCACTGCGGTGCACGACCGCCCGGTAGTCCGCGAGATTCTCCGCGAGCAGATCGACGTTCTGCGCGCTCGTACGGGACCCGTGCACCCGGTGGTAGTCACGCGCCACCGGCACACCGCCCGGCCCCTCCCCGCGCGGCACATCCACCAGCGCCCGGCGCACCCGCGCCAACACCACGTCCCGGCTGCTCACTCGGCGTCTCCTCGCTGCTCCGACGACGAACCACGCTCCGACGGCATCCCGGGCCCTGACGGCATCCCGGGCTCCGACGACGTCCCGCGCTCCGAAGCCGTACCGTGCTCCGACGTCGTCCCGCGGGTGCGCTGCCACCAGTCGCGGAAGGACTCGGCCGGCACCGCAGGCAGATCGCGCGTCCGTGACCAGGCGCGGCCCGGGCCCGGCAGACGCCGTGGATGCAGCCGACGGGTACGGGCCGCCAGGCGCATTCCGCTGCGCAGCGCGCCCGGGTGGTCGAACCCCCAGGCCGCCGCGCGCATCGCGGCCCGCTCCGCGGCGTGCCCCTTGGCCGGCTTGAGGACGGTGCGCGCCCCGCCCCGGGTGACCGGCCCGCCCTCCACGACCCGCTCCCGCAGATGCACCAGCACCTCGGGGATGTCGATGGCCACCGGACACACCTCGTAGCAGGCCCCGCACAGTGACGAGGCATACGGGAGTGACGCCTCCAACGCACCTTCCGTCCCCCGCAGTTGGGGAGTGAGGATGGCGCCGATCGGGCCGGGGTACGGCGAGCCGTACGCATGCCCGCCGGCCCGCTCGTACACCGGGCAGACGTTCAGACAGGCCGAGCAGCGGATACAGCGCAGCGCCTGCCGCCCGACGGTGTCGGCGAGGGTGTCGGTGCGCCCGTTGTCGAGCAGCACAAGATGGAAGGTCCGCGGCCCGTCACCGTCCGTCGTGCCCGTCCACATGGAGGTGTACGGATTCATCCGCTCGGCGGTGGAGGAACGGGGCAGCAACTGGAGAAAGACCTCCAGGTCCTGCCAGCTCGGCACCACCTTCTCGATGCCGACGACGGAGATCAGCGTCTCGGGGAGGGTCAGACACATCCGGCCGTTGCCCTCGGACTCCACGACGACCAGGGTGCCGGTCTCCGCGACCATGAAGTTGGCGCCGGAGACCCCGACCTTCGCGGTCAGGAACTTCTCCCGCAGATGCAGCCGCGCCGCCTCGGCCAGCTCGGCGGGGGAGTCGGTCAGCCCCTCGGGTGCCGGGCGTCCCCAACTGCCCATCTCCCGGCGGAAGATGTCGCGGATCTCGGAGCGGTTTCGGTGGATCGCCGGGACCAGGATGTGCGACGGGAGGTCGTGGCCGAGCTGCACGATCAGCTCGGCCAGATCCGTCTCGTACGCGCGGATGCCGGCCTCGGCCAGCGCCTCGTTCAGCCCGATCTCCTGGGTCGCCATCGACTTGACCTTGACGACTTCCGTCTCGCCGGTCTCCCGTACCAGCCGGGTGACGATCCGGTTGGCCTCGTCGGCGTCCGCGGCCCAGTGGACCTGCCCGCCCGCGGCGGTGACCGCGGCCTCCAGCCGCTCCAGATAGTGGTCGAGATGGCGCAGCGTACGGTCCTTCACCGCGGCGCCCGCGGCCCGCAGCTGGGCCCAGTCGTCCAGCTCCGCCACGGCCTTGGCCCGCTTGTCACGGATGGTGTGGGTGGCGTGGGTGAGGTTGGCACGCAGCTGGGTGTCGCGGGTGGACATGGCGGCGGCCCGGGGAAAGGCCGGCATGCCCAGGTAGGTGCCGCTCACCGCACGCTCCCTTCCGTACTGGCCAGGATCTCGGCGATATGGACCGGGCGGACCGCCGAGCCCTGGCGGGTGAGGGTGCCGCCGATGTGCAGCAGACAGGAGTTGTCGACCGCGCAGACCGCCTCCGCGCCGGTCCCGACGACGTTGCGGACCTTGTCGGCGCCCATCGCCGCCGAGACGGCCGGGTTCTTCACTGCGAAGGTGCCGCCGAAGCCGCAGCACTCCTCGGCGCCCGGCAGTTCCCGCAGCTCCAGCCCCTTGACGTGCTCCAGCAGCCGCCGCGGCCGGTCGCCCAGCCCCAGCAGCCGCAGTCCGTGGCAGGTGGGGTGATAGGTGACGGTATGCGGGTAATAGGCGCCGACATCCTCCACCTTCAGCACATCCACCAGAAACTCGGTGAGCTCGTACGTCTTGGGCACCGCGACGGCCGCCGCGTCGATGAGCCCCCGGCCCCGCCCCTCGGCGGCCGCCTTCGCCCCGATCCGCGAGTAGTTGTCACGCACCATCGCCGCACAGGAACCGGACGGCGTGACCACGTACTCGTAGTCCCGGAACGCCCGGTCGAAGCGGCGCACCAGCGGCTCGGTGGCATGCCGGTAGCCGGTGTTGAACTGTGGCTGGCCGCAGCAGCTCTGCTCGGCGGGGAAACCGACCTCCACCCCCAGCCGCTCCAGCAGCGCCACCACCGCCTGCCCCGTCCGCGGATGGAGCAAGTCGTTGATACAGGTGACGAACAGTGCTACCCGCACGTTGCCATCTCCTTTCGGCCGCCCCCGGCCTCTGGCGGCCATCCGCTTCCGCGGTACATGATCACCTGGCGGCTCATCCTGCCTCAGCAGCAGGCCAAGGAGAAGAACCAGGAGCGGAGGACCATGTCGAGTGCCGAACACATAGCCAAGGACCAGGCGCCGGACGGTGCCCGCCCGCCGTCACGGCTGCGGCAGCTGGCCGCCGCCTCCATCGGCAACGCCGTCGAGTGGTACGACTGGTACGCGTACTCCTTCCTCGCGGTCTACTTCGCCGGGCAGATCTTCCCCGAGGGCGCGGGCAACTCCCTGGTGCCGCTGCTCTCCACCTTCGCCGTCTTCGCGGTCGGCTTCTTCATGCGGCCGGTCGGCGGACTGCTGATGGGCGCGGTCGCCGACCGCCGCGGCCGGCGGACCGCACTGACCCTGACCATCCTGCTGATGGGCGGTGGCAGCCTGCTGGTGGCACTCACCCCCACCTACGCGGCCACCGGCGTACTGGCGCCCCTCGTCCTGGTCGTCGCACGCCTGGTGCAGGGCCTGTCGGTGGGCGGCGAATTCGCGGCCTCCACGACCTTCCTCGTCGAATCGGCGGGGCCCGGCCGGCGTGGGCTGTTCTCCAGCTTCCAGTACGTGTCCACGACCGCCGGCCAGCTGCTGGCCTCCGGAACGGCGGCGCTGCTCGCGTCCCTGCTCACCGAACAGCAGATGGGGGAGTGGGGCTGGCGGGTGGCGTTCCTCGTCGGCGCGCTGCTGAGCCTGCTGGGCCTGTGGATCCGGCGCGGCGCCCAGGAGACGCGCAGTTCCGAGCAGCAGGCGGCCGACCGCCCCGGGATCTTCGAGGCGCTGCGCCGCCACCCCCGGCAGTCCCTGCTCATCTGCGGCATCACCGCCGGCGGCACCATCGCCTACTACACGTGGACGACCTACCTGCCCACCTACGCGCAGGTCAACGCGGGCTTCGACAAGGGTGATTCACTCACCGTCGGCACCCTCTCGCTCGCCTTCTTCGCCCTGCTCCAGCCGCTCGGCGGCATGCTCTCGGACCGCATCGGCCGCAAGCCGCTGCTGCTGGGGTTCTCGCTGGGCTTCGCCGTCCTGGCCGTACCGCTGCTGCACCTGGTGAGCGACTCGTTCGCCTCCCTGCTGCTGGTGCAGTGCGCGGGCATGGTGCTGCTCACCGGCTACACCGCGATCGCCGCGGCGGTGAACGCCGAAGTGTTCCCCGCGCGGGTACGTGCCGCCGGCATCGGCTTCCCGTACTCGCTCACCGTCGCCCTCTTCGGCGGCACCGCCCCCTACGTCGGCACCTGGTTCAAGCAGGCCGGCCACGCCGACCTCTTCCCCTGGTACGTGTCCGCACTCTGCCTCGTCTCGTTCCTCGTCTATCTGACGCTTCCGGAGACCTCCCGGCAGAAGCTGGAGAAATAGCCCGGAGGACGAGCGCGGGGACCAGGCCCGGGGGACCGCGCTTTGCGGAACACATGAAGGCGCCGCCCGTGGCTCTGCGACACACATGAAGGCGCCGCCCGTCCCGGGACAGGGAGGGGCGGCGCCTTCGGAGTGCGGTCTGTCAGACGAGCCAACCCACGAGGTGGAGTACGTGGGCGAGGAGGGCGGTGAGGATGTCCATCGGAATCTTCTCCTTGAAGTTGGGGGACTCAACTCTCCGGCCCAGCAAGGGGTATCGGCCGGAGACGCGGTAACGGTCTGCATTCCGCCGCTCGCGCCCCGTCATCATTGCCGGTCGCAATGAGTCAATTGAAGCCCTCACCTCTTCGATCATGCTTACTGGGGAACGGGTGATCCTGGGGTGTTTGTTCGCATGGCGAATCGCGTGGCGAATCGCGTGGCGAGTCGCCTGCGGGGTGCGCAGGGGCTGCGTACGGGACGGGCGCGGGCTGCCTGCGGGACGGGTACGGGCTGTGTACGGGACACGCGCGGGTTGCGTACGGGGCGCGAAGGGGACTCGTGGACGGGGGGTCTCGCGGTGCCTCGCCGCGCGGACGGTCCGTCGGCGTTGCCGGACTTCGGGAGCGCCGGACGGTCGAGCGCGCGGACCCGCCCTACGAGACGAGGCTGCCCGCCAACCCGGCCGACTCCGCCTGCCCGTAAGCCGGTTGAGGGTCTTCGGTGAGCAGCCGGCGGATGTCGCCGACCGCCGCACGGCCCGCGCGGTTGGCGCCGATGGTGCTCGCCGACGGTCCGTAACCGACGAGATGGACCCGCGCATCACGCAGCGTACGGGTGCCGTCCATCCGGATACCGCCGCCCGGCTCGCGCAGCCGCAGCGGGGCGAGATGGTCGATGGCGGCGCGGAACCCCGTCGCGTAGAGGATCACATCGGCCTCGACGACACGTCCGTCGTCCCAGACCACGCCCCTGGGCGTGATGCGTTCGAAGAGCGGCAGCCGCTCCAGTACGCCGCTCTCGCGGGCCTGCCGGATCGCCTCGGTCATCGGCAGCCCGGTCACGCTCACCACGCTCCGCGGCGGCAGCCCCCGCCTGACCCGCTCCTCCACCAGGGCGACCGCGGCCCGGCCCTGCGCCTCACCGAACGGCCCCTCGCGGAACACCGGCGGCCGGCGGGTCACCCAGGTCGTGGCGGCCGCGACCGGCGCGATCTCCATCAGTTGCTGAACGGCCGACGTGCCGCCGCCCACCACCACGACCCGTGCCTCGCGGAAGTCCTCCGGCCCCGGGTACCGGGAACTGTGCAGCTGACGGCCGCCGAACGTCTCCTGCCCGGGAAACCGCGGCCAGAACGGCCGGTCCCAGGTCCCGGTGGCATTGATCAGCGCCCGCGTCGCATAGTCCCCCTCCGACGTCTCGACCAGCAGACGTCCTCTCCCAACGGCTCCGACAGGCTCCGACCGTCCACCAGCCCCCGCCCATCCGACGGGCCCCGTCCCTCCACCAGGCCCCGTCCATCCGGCAGGCTCCGTCCACGGGGGACCTTCACCGCCCTCGCGCACCGCCGTCACGCTCACCGGCCGGTGCACCCGCAGTCCGAAGGTCTGCTCGTAGCTGTCGAAGTACGCGCCGATCACTTCGGACGACGGGCGCTGCGGGTCGGCGCCCGTCAGCTCCATGCCCGGCAGCGCATGCATCCCGTGCACCTTGTCGTACGTCAGCGTGGGCCACCGGAACTGCCAGGCCCCGCCGGGGCGCGGAGAGTGATCGAGCACCACGAAGTCCCGGTCCGGTACCCCACCGGCCCGCCGCAGATGAAAGGCGGCGGCCAGGCCGGCCTGCCCGGCACCGATCACCACGACATCGACCTCGCGCACCCCGGTGTAGTTCATGTTTCACCTAACTCGGGGAGGGCTGGATCTCTTCCCGGATCTCTTCCCGGGGGATGCGGCCGGCTTCCGCGACGCGCGGAGCGCGGCGCTGCGGTTCTGTGGGGCGCCGCGGCGGGGCGCAGGCAGGCCGGCCAGGCCGGCCACACCGACCTGCGGACCCGCTCGCCGGCAACGACGGCCGGGCACGCCCCACAGAACTCGCTCGCCTACTACGACGGCTGGGTTGCCCCACGGATCCCGCCCGGCGGCAACCACTGCCGGGTGCACCGCACGGATCCCGCTCAGCGGCCGCCGGCGACCAGCAGCGGCGCCCCGCCCGGTGCGGACGCCGGTCGGCCATGGGCGGCCGGCACTCCGTCCAGCGGAGAGGGCACCGCATCCAGCAGCCCACGGGCGGCGAGCTCCGGCCGTACCCCCTCGCCGAACCAGTACGCCTCCTCCAGATGCGGATAGCCGGAGAGCACGAAGTGCTCGATGCCCAGCGAGTGGTACTCCTCGATCCGGTCGGCCACCTCGGCATGGCTGCCGACCAGCGCGGTGCCGGCACCACCGCGTACCAGGCCGACACCCGCCCACAGATTGGGCGAGATCTCCAGCTTGTCGCGCGAGCCGCCGTGCAGCGCCAGCATCCGCTGCTGCCCCACCGACTCGCTCCTGCCCAGCGCCTGTTGCGCGGCCGCGACCGTCTCCGGATCGAGGTCGTCGAGCAGCCGGTCCGCGGTCGCCCAGGCCTCCTTCGAGGAGTCCCGGGAGATGGTGTGCAGCCGGATGCCGAACCGGACCGTACGTCCCTCCTTCTCCGCCAGCCCGCGGATCCAGTCGATCTTCTGCTTGACCTCCTCGGGCGGCTCGCCCCAGGTGAGGTACACATCCACGTTCCGGGCGGCGACCGGGCCCGCGGCGGCGGACGAGCCGCCGAAGAAGATCTGCGGCAGCGGGTCCGGCGGCAGCGCCGTCAGACCGCCCTCCACCTGATAGTGCTCGCCCCGGAAGTCGAACGGCTTGCCGCCCCACACACCCCGTACGACCTGTAGGAACTCATCCGTACGGGCATACCGCCGGTCATGGTCGAGATGATCGCCGAACCGCTTCTGCTCGGTCGAATCGCCCCCGGTCACCACATTCAGCAGCAGCCGCCCACGCGAGATCCGCTGATAGGTGGCCGCCATCTGCGCCGCCAGCACCGGCGAGATCACCCCTGGCCGGAACGCGACCAGGAACTTCAGCCGCTCGGTGACCTGGGTGAGCGCGACCGTCGTCAGCCAGGCGTCCTCGCACCAGGTACCGGTCGGCGTGAGCACCGCCTCGAACCCCAACTGCTCGGCAGCCTTGGCGATCTGGGCCAGATATTCGATGTCCGGGGCGCGTACCCCGCTGACCGGAGTGATGCGGTCACGCCGGATGCCGCCGTCGGTGTAGGCATGCCGGTCGACGAGGGTCCGCCCGTCGCCGCCGGTCGGAAGAAACCAATGCAGGTGTACGGACATCTCACTGAGCCTTTCCATAGGTACGCGGCGCCGTGCTCGAAGGCGGCAGGCCACCGTTGAAACGGGGATCGACGAACTCCCCGAAGTCGAAGGAGCGGGGAATCAGCTTCAGCGCCGCGAACGAATCGACGATCTGCTGCTCGGAGGCGATGGCGCCCTTGTCCACGGCGACCGTGACCGCCGTTCCCCGGGTGCGCTTGACCGCGTCCAGCGCCACCTTTTCCGGCAGCCCGGTCTCCTTCGCCCAGGCCTTCGACCAGACGTCGGGGTGCTTGAACACCCAGTTCTGCGCCCGCCGCACCCGGTCCGTGTAATCCTTCAGCGCCGCCGACTTCTTCTTGTCGTCCAACGCGGCAGGCGCGGCGACCTGGAAGCCCAGTCCGTTGACGACGCCCTGCCCGGTGGTCAGCACCCGGGCATCGGCCTGGTCCACGGCCTGCGAGGTGTACGGGTCCCACACCGCCCAGGCATCCACCTTCCCCCGGGTGAAAGCGGCGAGCGCATCGGCCGGCTGAAGGTAGTTGAGCGTGACGTCCTTCGGCGTCAGTCCGGCCTTCTTCAGCGTGGCAATCAGCTGGTAGTGCGCGGAGCTGCCCTGGGCGACGGCGATCGACTTGCCCTTCAGCTGCGCAGGCCGCTTGAGCGGGGAGCCCTTCTTCACCAGGACCGCCTCGCCGTCCGAGCTGCTGTGCGTCCCGGCGATCACCTTGATCTTCGACTTCGCCGCGGCGGCGAACACGGGCGGGGTGTTGCCGACCCCACCGACGTCCACGGCCCCGGCATTGACCGCCTCCAACAGCGGCGGCCCCGAGGTGAAGGTAGACCACTTGATCTTGTACGGAAGGTCGTCCAGCTCGCCGGCCGCCCGCAGCAACGCCTCGTAACCACCCTTCTGGTCACCGACGTTGAGGGTGAGCGACCCCTTGCCGTCCGTCCCGCTACCGGCACCCCCGCCGGCCCCCGCGGCCCCCGACGAACCACCGCAGGCGGCCAGCAGCAGGGTGAGCGGGAGCGACAGGGCGGCTGGGGTGATAGGGCGTGCTCTCATGGGGCGTCCGTTTCGTTCTTGGGGTGGGGCTGGGGTGAGGTTGGGGGAGTGGGGTGGGGGGTGGGGTGAGTAGGTGGCTTGTCGTCGGGGGCTGACCTGGGTGGGGATGTGGAGGGGCGCATGCCGGCCGTCAGTTATCAGTTCCGCGCGCCGGTAGTCAGATGGGCACCGGGCACCGGGCGACCTGCCGCGCAACGCCCGCGCTATGGACTGCCGCGCAGCGCACTGCCGAGCAATGCACTGCCACGCAACGCGCTGCCGAGCTAGGCAACTGCCATGCAGTGCGCTGCGGTGTCAGGCCGCGGCGGGGGAGGCCCCGGTCGCGACGGGAGATGCGGCCACCGGCGCGCCCTCCGCATCCACCTCGGAACCTCCACCACCGTCCGCGACCTCCACACCGAGCCGGTCGAGCAATCGGGCACGCAACGCGCCGAAGCGCGGATCAGCGATATCGCGCGGTCGCGGCAGGTCCACCGTGGTCTCGTACGCGATCCGGCCGCCCTCCATCACCAGCGCCCGGTCCGCCAGCAGCAGGGCCTCCTCCACGTCATGGGTGACCAGCAGCACCGCGCAGCCACGCTCCTGCCACAGCTCGGACACCAGGCGCTGGGCCTTGATCCGGGTCAGCGCATCGAGGGCACCGAACGGCTCGTCGAGCAGCAGCAGATCCGGCTCACGCACCAGGGCACGGGCGAGCGACGCCCGCTGGGCTTCCCCGCCGGAGAGCGTCTTGGGCCAGGCGTCCGCCCGGTGGCCGAGCCCGACCTCCTCCAACGCCTCTACGGCGGCGTCGCGTTCCGGCCGTCCCGGCAGCCCCAGCAGCACATTCCGCCAGACCCGCTTCCAGGGCATCAGCCGTGGGGCCTGGAACGCCACGGCCTTGCGGCGCGGCACCAGCACCTCGCCCTCGATCTCCCGGTCGAGCCCGGCCAGCACGCGCAGCAAGGTCGACTTGCCGCAGCCGCTGCGCCCGAGCAGTGCCACGAACTCGCCCCGCCGGATCGACAGTTGGAGATCGTCGATGACGGCCCGGTCGCCGAAGGCACGTACCAGCCCGCTCACCTGCACAGCGGACGCAGGGGCCGCGGAGCCCGGCCGCCGCTCCTCGTGCCGGGTGTCGGTCACTGACCCGTGAACGTCGGTCGCCATTGCAGCAGCAGCCTTTCGAGGGTACGGACGAGAAAGTCGGCGATGAGCCCGAGGATCGCGTAGACCACGAGGCACACCACGATCACGTCGGTGCGGAAGAATTCCCTGGCCTGGTTCATCAGAAAGCCGAGGCCGTCATCGGCGTTGACCTGCTCGCCGAAGACCAGCGCGAGCCATGCGGTGGCCAGCGAATAACGCAGCCCGGTCATGGCACCCGGCAGCGCGCCGGGCAGCACCACATGGCGGATCAGACCCCATCGGCTCAGCCCGAGCGAGTTCCCCGCCTCCACCAACTGCGCATCCACACCACGAATCCCGGCATAGACATTCAGATAGAGATGGAAGGCAACGCCCAACGAGATCAACGCAATCTTGGGTGCCTCGCCGATGCCCAGCCAGATGATGAACAGCGGAATCACCCCCACCCAGGGGACGGACCGCAGCATCTGCACCGTCGCGTCGACCAGATCCTCGCCGAGCCGCGAAAGCCCCGACGCGAGCGCCAGCGCCACGCCGGTCACGCCACCCAACAACAGCCCTACCGCGACCCGTTGGAGCGAAACCAACATCGCCGACGGCAGCGTGCCGTCCGCAACCAGGCCCCCGGCGGTGGCGGCGATGGTCCCGGGCGACGCCAGAATGTCGGCCTCCAGTACACCGCCCGCACTGAGCACCTGCCACAACACCAGCAGCGCGAGCGGCCCCACCGTACGGCGCAACCACCGCGGCACCGTCCACCGACGCCCGGAAACCGGAACCACCCGAGCAAGCTCCAGCCCCTCGGCGCCGGACGCGGATGTCACCCCCGCCTCCACGGCGCCTTTCACAAGGGACGGTTGCTCTGCACCAGCAGCGATATCGGGTGGCGCGTCGCGAGCCACGGCCTGATCGACAGTCATCAATGCTCCACGGGGAGGTGAGGGAGGAAGAACGCAAGAACAGCGGAGGCGGGGGAGGGGACGAGGAACAGCGGGACCGGGGGGAAGCGAGGTGGGGAACCCAAGCCACATGTCATGCCCGGACGCTCGGTCGCCCGACACCACAGCGCACAGGCGAAGCCGGCCCGCCCAGCAAAGGCACCAACAAGCGACAAAGGACCAGACCGACAAGGCGACAAACCAGGCAAGCCGACCGGGTAAGCCGGAATCCCAGAACCCGGCCAATCGCCAACAGAAAACCGACCACCGACAACCGGCAAACCGACCACGAACAAACCCGAATCGATCCACGACAGTCCCTGAAAACCACCCCCGAAAGGCAGCCAGAACCAGAATCAGAGGCAGACCCAGCCCCAGTCCAGAAAGCCGAAGCCTCGAAACAGCCGCGAAGAGCCGCAATCAAACCGACGAAGAGCCCCGCCGCAACGCGCACAAAACCTAGAACGGCATCAGCAACGGCGCATGAGCAACGGAGTCAGCAACGACAACGACAACGGCGCCGCAACGCCATCAACAGCAAGGCGGCAGCAGCATCAACAACAACAGCCGCCGCGGCGACACGCGGCAGAGGCCACCCGCAGCAGGTCGATGTGACCGCGCGTGGTGAGCAGGGCTGATGTAGACATGTCGCTGAACGTAGCGGTGCGCTGCGAGAGGGGTCAAACCTCATCTCGGCTGGTGGACCTTTGTTGCCGGAGCATTGAGGCAGCATTGCGGGAGACGCCCGCGGGGTTGCGAACCAGGGCAGGTTGTCCGTACCAAAATGAAGGCATGAGCACCGCATTCACCACCCGCACCCTTGACATCACCACGGGCTCGACCGAGACCGTCGCCGACCTCACCGCCGACTGCGCCGCCTTCCTCCGAGAGGCAGCAGACGGCCGCGACGGCCTGCTGAATATTTTCGTCCCCCACGCCACCGCCGGCATCGCCGTACTGGAAACCGGCGCAGGCAGCGACGAAGACCTCCTGTCCGCCCTGCACGACCTCCTCCCCGCCGACAACCGCTGGCGCCACCGCCACGGCAGCCCCGGCCACGGCCGCGACCACGTCCTCCCCGCCCTCGTCCCACCCCACGCCACCCTCCCCGTCATCGGAGGCCGGATGGCGCTCGGCACCTGGCAATCCGTCTGCCTGGTCGATACGAACGTCGACAATCCGGACCGCCAGGTTCGACTGAGCTTCCTGGGCTGACCAAGATCGTCCTGGGGGTGGCCGTGAATTCTCCGTACCCTGCGTGCCCGAAACGGAGAGACCTTGCGCGGTACGGACCTGAACATGATCGAACGGCCCTACGACGGATGCGGAAAGTGCCTGCTCGGCGTGCGGCGGCTGTCCCGCATGAAGCCGGCCACGTCGTCCCCGGAGCGCCAACGGGAGGACGTGCTGACAGCCGCAGCATCTGTCGGCGGGCACATCATCGGCTGGGCTGACGACTGGGAGTTGTCGGGAGCCATGGACGCGGTTACCCGGCCCAAGCTCGGCCCGTGGCTTCGTGACGAGCGGGGGCCGTATGGCGGCCTCGTCGCCGCAGCGGTGGACGGGATCGGCCGCAACGCCGTTGACTGCCTGAACACCGGCTACAAGATGCGTGACGAGGGAAAGCTGCTCGTCACGTATGGCCACGAGGGCCCCTGGGACCTCAACGACACCACTGACGAGAACCGCTTCACCATGGAGGCGTGGGGCGCCCAGATGGAGCTGCGCGCCATTCAGCGCCGGAATCGAAGCGCCACCGTCAAGACGCGTGCGAGCCGGACGCCCCAAGGGGAAACCCTCGTACGGTTTCCGCTACGTCCGGGTGGTGATGGGCGGTCCGCGAGCCAGGCTCCGACCGCCCGGTCCAGGGCGTCCGCGTCGATTCTGGCGAGCAGTCGCCGGATCGTGGATTCCGCGGGCCAGGACCGTTTCGGGACCAGCGGGTCGACGGCCGTGCCGAGCCGTTCGAGTAGGGCCGGCGGTGCGTCGGCCACCCATTCACTCACCGCGAGCAGGGATTACGCTCCGGCGAGGACCGCGCAGGCCGTCAGTGCCAGGAGCGTCACGAGAGGGTGCCGTACTCCCGCGGATCCCGCGGGTCCGGGACCTGCGCGAGGCGTTCCAGCAGAGTCGGAAGATCACCCCTGGACACTTCCGGATGCGGTCTGAGCTGATCAAAGGCAGGGGAGATCAGAGATGATGCGTCGACAGGCACGGGCAGTCCAAGGTCACAGAGCGTAGAGAACTCCATGATCGCGGAGGTCCGTGCCTGCTGTGTACCGAACCCCGCTCAACATGACGAGACGTCAGCAACCGAGCGTCAGCCGACTACTTCGAAGTGACCGAAGAGGGCGCAGTAGTACGCGACTTCCAGTTCGCGCTTCATCCAGATGTTGCCGGTTGGGGTCTCCGTTGTTGCGTTGCCGGACCATCCGGCTGGCTTCCGCTGCGCTCTTCGAGATGCGCGACGAATGGATCGCCTTACCGCGCCGCCACCTCCCCGAAGGTGATATGGGCGATATCCGCCGTAAGCTCTCTTTTGGTTCCTCCGTGCTATCCAACGCACCGAAATGCAGCCGCCAGTTGATCCCCAACAGCATGACGAGGGACACTACCTGGCGGATGCGTGTTCCCGGTCGAGTGGCACTCGCTTCGGTATCCTCCCGTGCAGGTCATCGGAGGCCATCTATCCAAAGATTGCTGGGCAGTTGACCTCAGCGTTTCGTGGTAGCGTCCTTGTTCGAGGGACAATGCAACCTGAAAGGGAAATCGTGAACACGGAGAAGATCGCCGCTCGCCGCCTCTCGCTGGAAGAGGTGACGAAGCTCGGCGTGAAAGACAGGCTCTTCATTTCCGCCGAAACGGCAGAACTCAAGCTTCCCGACTGCTATGTCCCTGCTTTTCTGACCAAGTCCGGTGAGGATTTCGAGGGCGGCTTGATCACGGCGAGAACCGTATTCCAGGAAGAGGTCTCCTGCCTTCCCGACGACGAGAATGAAGCCGGAATCTACTTGGCAGACGAGAACGGCTCGGTGACCATCGAGGTCCTCCAGTCCGCCGGTGTCGTGCTGGACCTGGCGCTTTTCGTCCCTAGTGGGGACAAGGGGGCCCTCACGGCCCTTTACGCTGCGGCCCGGCAGGCCTTCGGCGCCGACGTCGTGCAGATCTGGCGCCAGGGACTCAAGGAGGTTCCCGACGTGAAGGTCGACATCTTCGAGGAGCAGATTCCCCGGGGGCGCAAGGGGAGCGACAGCCCCAAGCGTGACCGTCGCGCGGTCGACACCTACCCCACCCGTGCGGACTTCATCGAGTTCTCCGCGGGGTGGAAGCCGGTCGTTGAGATTCACAGGCCGATTGTTGACGACACCCCGACCATCTGAGGCGGCGTTACCTCTCGGTCTCGGCCTGAGAGGACGCCGAGAACGCATGCGCCGGCCCCGGTCGACCCCTGAGCGGCCCAGGGAGCCGTCGGAAAATAACTCACGAACGCTGAAGCGCCGTTCCACTCGATGACCTCGCGAGACAGCCCGCCTGACCAAGATCAAAGCCTGAAGTTATTCTGCGACAGCCCTCAGGGCTTCGGCGTAGTCGAGTGAGGTCCGCTTCGTGCTCAGGCGAGGCCGAGGAGCGTGAGGGGTCGGCGGGCGTCACGCGCATTGCGGCGACGGCCGGAGGCGATGTTCTTCGCGCCGTTCAGTCGCAGGGCGCCGACCGCGAGGTTGCGCCAGGTCGCCATAGCGCGGGGTGCGCTGTCGGTCCGCTACCGCGCACGCGGTCAGGTCGAGGACGGCGGCCAGCGCGTGCCGCACCCCTCGTAGCCGGATGATCTGCTATCAGCCCGAACGCCCAGCCCAGCCGCTCATCCCATGCACGAGCGTCGTCCGCATCTGCACCCGTCTCTTCAGCCACGCAGGGGTCATCCCCCGGCACCGTCGGCTGGCTCCGCCCGACGGTGCGCGGAGATGCAGGCCACCGAGGCGCAATGGACATGAGACAGGAACCGTCCGCTCGCACTCCCTTCACTGCAAGTGGTCACGAAACGGACGCCCGCCGACTACGCCGAAGCCCTGGCTTGGAAGGGGGCCCGGGCTGCCACGGGCCGTTTCGTCATGGTGCCGTTTCACTGTCGGCGGGCCGGCCGGTACACGGACAGTCCCACGGCGACGACCTCCCTGCGGCGTTGCGCAGACGGTTCACGGGGCAGCTGCTGCCCTCAGGGGACCTGGGATACGACGACATCCGCACGAGCAGGGCCCGCAGGAGGGTGGTCGCGTGCCGGGCGTTCATGCGGTGTTTGTAGAGCTGGGTCAGAGCGGCTGCCTCACGGTTCCACTTCGTTCCACCGATCCGCTGCGGATTCAACGGCGAGTCGACGCGGAATTCCTTGTACGCCCGCAAATCCGCAATGGTCGCCGCCTGCCAGGGAACACCCCGCCGCCAAGGCCACGACAGCAGCAAACGGATGTCTATCGCGTAATTCCGACGCGATTCCCGTTCCAGGCTGCGGAAATCTGGAGAGAGGGTGAACTGCAACAATTCCGCGTCCACGACGAAATCAGGCCGTACAAAGACCGGATCGCCCGGCCGAAGTCCCACCGCGTCCAAGGCGGCCGGCAGGTCGCGGACCCCCGGCACCCCCTCCTTCGGTAGCGGCCCCCACCGCTCCGGATCCGGCACGAACACCAGCCACCACTCGTCCAACTTCCACCCCTGTGAGTCGCTTGAACTCACTCAATCATCAGGGAAACACAAGTGGGGATAGTCGGCCTCGCTGTTGATGATGAAGCGAATCCTCCGGCACAAGCACCCGCCGGACCGCAGGGGGCTGGCGGCACTCATGCCCATTGGCTCGTCTCCCCGTGGTGGTGTGGTCATTGCGTTGCCTCCTCGGTGACGGTGTGCGGCGTGGGCAACCGCCAGGTCAAGGCCCCCTGCCCGCGGCCGGCGCTCACCCGCTGTTCGCCGTCGGACTCAAAATCGAGCCGATAGACCTCCGGCTCCCCGGCGGCCCGCCACCGGACGGTCGTCTCGCGGATCTCGGCCCAGATGTCCCGCGGGCCGCTGGCGTGACCGCCCACGTGCCGGCACCGTCCGGGCGGGCGACCATCCAGGAACCGCAGCCGGGCGCGCCGATCACCAGGTCGTCGCCCCCCCTGTGCCGCACCGGGCCCGGGTGCAGGGCGTCCAGCGCGAGCCAGAAGCCGCGGGCCTCATCCGACGGCGGTACCCCAGCGGATCGGAAGGCCCGAGCCTCCGCGCTACCAGCGGACCGCGCTGCGATGCGCTCGCGGAACGCTGCGGACAGGAAGATCTACTTCCGGCCGTGCCCCGCCCGGTGGGCGAACTCCACCGCCCGCAGGTGCGAGGTGACCCGCCCGTCCGGGCACCGGGAGATCACCGCCAGCGCGGGCCACGACGGCGTCGGCGTCGTAATGTGCATCAGCATCCGCCCTCCTGGGGCGAGTTGATCCATCAACGCCCCCGGCACGCAGGGGAGGGCGAAGGAGACGAAGAGCCGGTCGTTCGGGGCGCACGGAGCCCGCGGGCCGGTCCACCGGTTTGAACACTGGCTTCACGCGTTCGGTGCATCCGGTAGTAGGCCTGTCAGTGCTGCGGCATCGCCGTTTCGGGGCCCGCTCGGGGCGCCAAGGGTGTGGGCAGAGCGGCTGGAGAATTGTCATGGGTGAGCGGGAGATGTGGACGACGGAGGAGTTCGGCTCTTCCCACGAGGGTGCGGTCGGCGTGCTCCTGGCCGACGGCACTGTCCCGGCCTCCGTCTTCTTCGATACGGGCTCTGGTGCGGACGGTCAGTCGGTGTCGCATTGGAGCGTCTACGACGGCCAGATCGCGCACGGGCCGCGGGCGGCCGCACTGCGCGCGGTGTGCTCCTGCGGCTGGAATGGCCCAGAACGCCGCCTGGACTGGGACATGGTCGGCGAGCAGAAGCTGGCCGAGGCAGCTCACGGTACGGCGGACACCTGCATGGAGGACTGGGACACGCACACCGCCGACGTCGAACAGGCGGCCATTCCCTTGCCGGAGGCGGTCACTGTCTTGCTGGCCCAAGTGCAGGAGGAGATCGAGAAGCTGGCGAAGACTTCACCGCTGGCGGCTGTACGGGCAGCGCGCCGGCTGGAGGTGACTGCCGAACACGTTGGGTACTGGCCGGCCCACGATGCGCGGCAGGACACGACGGCCGAACAGGCCGCCGCGGCCCTCGGCCTGAACGAGGACGCTGCCCGCAAGCTGATGGCCCGCTTCGGCGGCTGGAGCCCCTACCGCTGATCACCGACATTCAGAAGAGATCTCAGCCCATCGTCGGCCCCGGCTACGACGATCCCGAGTACGACAACGACGACCCCGCCGGGGAGACCCAGGACACTCCCTTCCGGCGATGGCTGTTCGAGAACTCACCGCGGCCGGCGCCACTGCGAGCATGGCCTTCAGCTACGCCCCGCCAACCGTTACCACGCCCTGAGCCGCGAGGATTTCGACTTTCTCGCCACCGTCGCCGACACCGCCATCGAGGCCGGGCAGGCCGCCCACAAAGCCGACTCGACGAATGGGCGCGCGAGCAGCAGCTCCGAGTCCACCCGGACCTGGCCGTCCTCGACGCAGACCTGGACCGCAGCGGGTACCGCCCCTGACCTGCAAGCAGCGAACGGCCGGCCTGTGCCGTTGTTGAGGTGGGCCTACCAGATATCGGTATGGCCCTGCCAGCTGCGGTGCAGCCGTCCGACCAGCTCCTGTGCCGTCGTGCAGCACGATCCGAATCGGAGGCGCAGGCAGTCTGGCTCCCGCCTTTGATCAGCGTGTGCCCCCCGGCGCCCCGGGGCGGATCACTCGGGCGGGCCGCCTTCGTCGTGGGCCCTGCGCCGAACGTTAGTGATCATTTAGTGATCCATTAGCAGGGCCCGGCAGCGTGGTGATCGTCCACGGAAACACTTCGGAAGAGCGAGGATATGCGCAAGAAGCTCAGCAAGGCAGCTGTCGTCCTGGCCGGTATAGCGGCAGCCACCACGATCAGCATGGGGGCGGCACAGGCAGCGGATTACCGTGGCTTCCCCACCCAGAAGGCGTGCATGGACAAGGGGGCAGCGCTGACGGACAACGGTCACACGGCCGGCTACATGTGCACCGAGCAGAGCGATGGCTGGCTGCTCGAGGTGGGCAACGACTGAAAGCGGCTCGTGATGAGTGCCCCTGCGCTCTTCTTGGAGCCCATCGGGCCCGAATGTTCCGCATCGCATTGCGGCGGGCTCTGAGCAGAACGAACATATTCCCCGGGCCTCCGCGGCGGCCCGGGGAATATGTTTTCGTCAGGCACTGCATGCCGGGCTCCAAGACCCAGGTGGCGACACCCCACGTGCGCAGCGTCCGGACGATCAGCGTGCGCACCGCCCGCAGCAGTTGGGCCCCGACCAGGGCCCCGGAGCGCCAGCTCGCCGAGACCGACGGCCAGAACCCGGCCGCCGGCGCCCCGTACGAGCAGGCACACCCCGCGACCGAGGGTGGCTCCACCCGCGAGCGGGCCGGAGGCAGGGCTGATGCCACACAGGTGGGGTGGGCCGAATTAGTAGAACGGCGCCGCGTTGCTGACGCCCGCCGCGGTGATCAGCGTTACGCCGGCCACGCCGTTGCCGGCTGGGGACACCGCGGTGACCTGTGTCGGCGAGACCTGGGTGATGTGGGTGGCGGGCCTGGAGCCGAACAGCACTTCGCGGGTGCCGGCCAGGTACGCGCCGGTGATCGTGACCAGGGTGCCACCAGCGGTGGGGCCCCGGTTCGGGGACATGGGCATGGAGGCGCCTCCCGGCAGTGATCGACAAGAACGCGAGCGCGGAGCGACCGGCATGCCGGTCTGGGCGCAGCGGACCCGGTCACCCGGGAAGGCCGGCCGGAAGGCCAAGCCACCCGGAACGCAGTCTTGCCCGCTGATCGTTCAGGTGTGCCGCAGCGTCGCGGTGGCGATCTCCAGGAAGTCGCGCAGCAGTTTCTCCCGCCGGTCCGCGAGGACGGCCAGGCATGTCCCGATCCTCGGGGCATCCGTGACGGGGAGGTGGGCGAGGTCGGGGCGGGAGTAGGAGCGCGCGACACTCAGCGGGACGAGCGCGATGCCGTGCCCGGAGGCGATGAGCTCGAACTTCTCTTCAAGTGAAGACGTCCGCCGCGTCGGTGCGTCGAGCAGCCGCTCGCCGCCGAGGTCCGCGGAGGCAAGCTTGCCGCGGCACGCCAGCGGGTGCGCCGCGGGCATGCAAGCGACCCTGGGCTCATGGCCGATGGGGATGGTGTGCAACCCCGAGTCGTCGAACGGCTGCCGCAGATACCCGACCTGGGCCCGGCCGTCCCGGAGCGGCGCGTCTTGCTCCCACCAGCGCGCCGGGACGACGTCGGTCTCGACGTCCGGGCGGCGCGACGAGAACGCCCGGATCGCATCCGACACGTGCAGTCCGGGAGAAAAGGCGACAACGAGCCGTTGGGCACCCCGATCAACGTCGTGCACGCGCTGCACCGCTGCGGGGACAGCCGCGAGAATCTTTTGCGCCTCCTCGTGGAGCTGTTCCCCGGCGGCGGTCAGCTCCACGCGTCGCGTGGTCCGCACAAGCAGAGCGCACTCCAACTCCTGCTCAAGCGCTTTGATCTGACGGCTGAGAACCGGCTGGGCGATGTAAAGCTGTTGCGCCGCCCGGCCGAAGTGCCGGTGCTCGGCCACCGCGACGAAGTAGCGGAGCTTGCGCAGATCAAGATCCATGCCTTTACGGTATCAATTGCCCAGGAAGGGTATTGGACGCCGCAGGCGGGCTGCCCCGAGACTCGAAACATGATCGTCATCACCGCCCCCACCAGCCGGATCGGCAGCAGGCTCCTGGACACCCTGCTCAATGAGGCTCCCGCTCGTGGCGAAGAACTGCGCGTCATCGTGCGCGACCCCGCAAAACTCCCCGACGCGGTCCGTGCCCGCGTCGACGTCGTCACCGGCTCGCACGACGACCCCGAGGTCATCGATCGGGCCTTCGCCGGCGCGGACGCCGTCTTCTGGCTGGCTCCGCCAGACCCGCGGGCGCCGAGTCTGGACGCCGCGTACTCCGGGTTCACCCGCGCCGCCGCAAAGGCGTTCACGGCCCACGCGGTGGGGCACGTGGTCGGCGTCTCGGCGCTCGGCCGTGGCACACCCGTCGCCAGTCGCGCCGGACATGTCACGGCGTCGCTGGCCATGGACGACCTCATCGCGAGTACAGGCGTGGCCTACCGCGCGCTCGCGAACCCTACTTTCATGGACAACCTGCTGCGGCAGGTGGCTTCGATCCGCGACGACGGCGTGTTCACCGACACCGTCTCCGCCGACCGCAGTGCACCGGCGGCCGCCGCCCGGGACATCGCCGCGGCCGCCGCCGGCCTGCTGCTCGACCGCTCATGGACGGGGACGGGCGAGGTTCCGGTGCTGGGCCCCGAGGACCTTTCGGCGAACGACATGGCGCGCATCATGACCGACGTGCTGCGCCGCCCAGTCCGCTATGAGCGGCAGTCGCTCGACGACTTCCGCGCCCAACTCACCGGACACGGCTTCGGGGACGCGCTCGTCGAAGGCTACGTCGACATGATGCGCGCCAAGGACAACGGCCTCGACGACGGCGTGCAGCGCACCCCTCAGACCGCGAGTCCGACCACCTTCCGCACATGGTGTGAGAAGGTCCTGGAGCCCGCGGTCCGGGTCCAGGCATGAGCGCCAGGACCGCTCTCATCGTCGGGGCATCCCGCAACCTCGGGCTCGGCCTCGCCACCGAGTACGTGCAAAGCGGCTGGGACGTCATCGGAACCGTCCGGGGCAGTCGCCGCACCGCTCTCCACGACCTGGCCGAGGCATCCAGGGGCCGGGTCATGGTCGAGTCACTGGACACGACGAAGCCAGAACAGGTCACCGCGCTGCGCGAGCGCCTGGCCCGGCACACCCTCGACCTGCTGTTCGTCAACGCCGCCATCACGAGGGGCGACATTCCGATCGGCGACGTCCCGGAGGAGATGTTTGCCGAGGTCATGGTCACGAACGCGCTCAGCCCCATGCGCGTCGTCGAGTCCTTCCGCTCGCTGGTCGCGCAGACCGGGACCATCGGCGTCATGTCCTCGCGCCAGGGCAGTATCAGCTTGAACACCAACGGCGGCCAGGACGTCTACCGAGCCAGCAAGTCCGCCCTCAACCAGCTAATGCGCAGCTACGCCGCCCGGTACGCCGACGCCGCGCACACGCTCCTGCTCATCTGCCCCGGCTGTCGGTCGGTCGCTGGCCGAGCCCGTTCTGGTCGCGGGCCGGCGTGTGGGGCCGGCTGCACGAGGCGATCCTGCACCGGCTCGACGATGCCAGCTTGATCGACGTCTCCCGCGTGGTCTTGGACTCAGCCCACATCAGGGCCCAAAAGGGGGCGAACTCACAGGCACGTCGCCCGTGGACAGGGGCAAGCCGGGTTCCAAGATGCACATCCTGTCGGACGCGAACGGACTACCCTTGGCCGTCGGCGTCTCGGCGGGGGAACACCCACGATAGCCAAGGACTGAAGCCGATGGTCGAGGGTCACCAAACGAGACACGCCCCTCACCGCGGCCTGTACTTCAAACCCGAGCGCCTGCACGCCGACAAGGCGTATGACAGACCCGACCTGCGGAAATGGCTGCGTGGTAAGCGGATTGGAGTGCGGATCGCCCGCAAGGGCATCGAGTCCAACGAACGGTTAGGGCGGAGTAGAGCAGCTAGGCCGAGGAAGGCGAGGAAGCGTGAGCCCTTTCGTTCGTACCGGACGGTTAAGCGGCGGTAGCCGAAAAGCCAAGCGATCGACCGCTCGATCTTCCAGCGGTACCGGCCGAGGCGTTTGCCGGAGTCGACGCCTGGCCGCGCGATGCGCGCGACGAGCCCACGCTCGCGCAGCCAGGCCAGCTGTTCGGCGGAGAAGTACGCCTTGTTCGCGCGGAGTTTGACGGGGCGGCGTCGCCGTGGCCCCGGCGAGAACGGTTGGCGGGGATGCCGAGGATGAGCGGCTTGAGGGCGAGGCTGTCGTGCATGTTCGCGCCGGACACGGCGACGGTGAGTGGGACGCCCTGGGCATCGGACAGCACGTGCAGTTCGCTGCCCTTCTTGCCGCGATCGACCGGGTTCGGCCCGGTCAGCGATCCCCCCTTTTGGAGCGAACGGAGGCCGCGTCGACGGTCGCCGACGTCCAGTCCACCGCGCCCCGGGCCCCGAGTTCGTCCAGCACCGCCCGGTGGAGCCGACGCCATAGGCCAGCCTCGGTCCATATCGTGAAGTGGCGATGCGCGGTGGCGGGGGACGTGCCGAACGTCGGCGGCAGATGCCGCCAGGCACAGCCAGTGGTCGGCCACATCTTCACTACCAAGGCGGTGAGCACGATGCCCACCCAGTAGGCGGGGAAGAGCCGGGAAAGGCGGGAGACGGCGAACTCGCCTACCGTGCGGCCCCAGGCGCTCATGCAGATGACGAAGCAGCTGATCAGGAAGACGATCTCCACGCCCAACTACCCGTACTGGGCAAGCTTGTGGGCGGTGGGAAAGATTGTGTCCGTGGGATGGCCCCACGGTCGGGCCAGGGCGACGTAGTGGTAGAAGACCACCATCAGCGCGGCCAGCAGCCGCAGCCCGTTGAGCACGGCAAGCCTGTTTCCCGAGTAGCGTTTGGCCATCGTGTATCCCCCTAGCGCCCTGGTCAGGGGGGCTCTGTATCCACAGAGACTCACAGGCTGGATGGGACCAGTGAGGCAGTTGTGCGGGTGTTTCTTGCTTGTACAGGCACGTGAGTGAACGGTCCTCACTGCTGTGAGGGCCGTTCACTCACGTGGTGAGTACACCACCTCTGGGCCGTGTATTCACCACACCGCGTACGCGTGCTTGAGTGGGCTACAAGGCGGTGGGCCACACGGACGGACCGGCGGTGAGGGTGCCCTTGCCGTTGCCGGCGTAAAGGTGCAGGCTGCGGTCGCTCCAGCGGGCGGCGATGTCGGCCTTGCCGTCCCCGTTGAAGTCGCCGCCGAGCAGGGCGCGCATGTTGCGCCAGGACTTGTCGCCCCAGAGGTCAGGGGCGCGGGTGACGGTGCCCTGGGCGTTGCCGGTGTAGAGGCGGAAGCCGCCGTCGGGGTCAGTGGCGACGATGTCGTCTCTGCCGTCGGTGTTGAAGTCAGCGCTGGACAGGATGCGCATGCCGTCCCAGGACTTGTCGTACCACAGGTCGCGCTTGGCTCCGCTGAGGGTGCCGTCGGTCTTGGTGGTGTAGGCGTGCAGCGAGCCGTCATCCCACACGGCTGCCAGGCCATCCTGTCCGGAGCCATCGGCGCGGAAGCGCACGATCTGGGGCATCCCCTTCCAGGACTTGTCGTACCAGACCTCCGCGCTGGGCTTCAGTGTGCCGTTGGCTGTGCCGGCGTAGAGGAAGAGCTGGCCGTCGTCGCGGCGCGCGATGATGTCGCCCTGGCCGTCGCCGTTGAAGTCACCACCGATGATCTGCTGGAAAGCCTTCCAGGTGCCATCATGGGTCCACAGCTCACGGCCGTACTGCAGGGTGCCGTCCGGCTTGGCGTAGAAGGCGTGCAGGTTGCCGTCGTTCATGACGGCGGCAACGTCGGTGCGGCCGTCGCCGTTGAAGTCGGCCGAGGTGATCACATCGCTGACGTCCCCGAACTTCGTCGCAAGCCGCACCGTCTGGATCCAGCTGGCTATGTCGTCCGTGCGGGACGCGACGGCATCGGCGCGGGTCTCATCGTCATGGCCGAAGCAGCCGCCCTGCCAGGACTGACTACCGACTCCGACCAATTCGTAGCGGCCGCCGATATCACGCCATACAGGAGCACCGGTATCCCCCTCACAGACGGCGGCACTGTTGTCCTTACCAGTGATGCCGAGCGAGGTCTGCTTCGCAGCGCCTACGGAGAACCGCCCGTAGTGCAGGCGGTCGGGGACCCACTCGTCCTTGGTGCGGCCGTAGCCGCTCACGAAGACGTCCTCGCCTGGCAGTGGGGCCTTGGCAGTAATTTCGACGGGGGTGATATCCGTGACGGGCTTGGCCAGTTTGGCCATTACCAGGTCACGGTCATCGCGGGGAACCAGCTTCTCCACGGTGGTCACGGTGCCGCCATCGCGCGTCAGGTCCGTGCGGCCGACTGTGGCGGTGGTCTTCATCTTCGGCGCCCCAGCAGGAACCTTCAGGCTCTCCGCGGGGTTGTCGGCAAAGCAACTAGCGGCCGTGACCAGCCACTGCTGATCGACTAATGCGGCCGAGCAGCTGCGCTGCCCACCGATGTCCAGCTTCACCGTGAACGGGTACGAGCCGTCTTTGGTGGCGGGGCCAACAACAGCGCCCGCGGGAGCAGCAACGAGCACACCGGCCGCGATGACGGGGGCAAGAAGCCCTGTGGTCAGGGCCGCGCGCGAACATCTGACAGACATACGTCTTCCTCGTCTGGGTTTCGATTTCATAGATGGGAGATCGGCAGCCCTGCACCGGTGGCGCTGGTGCGCAGCATCTGCGTCCGGGGCATTTAGTGAGTGCCGCTCCGGCACTTGGACGCGCTGAGTGGAAACGGCAGATGCCCAAGCCCTCAGCGGAGCGGTGTATGCGCGGCTGCTCCCGGCAGCTGAGAAGCTAGAGGTCTGGGAAGCGCGATCGCTGCTCCAGGAAGACTTGAAGCCCTTGCCGCTGAAGGTCAATCCGACGTCGCTGTCCATCCCGATGCGCTTGTCTTCCGGCACCAGTTTCCATGTGCCGGCTCCGCTGCCCGTGTGCGCTGGGCTGTCGTCGCAGTCGAAGCCCGGCCAGTCGGCGACGTGAACGTCCCATTGGGCTTGGCGGCAACGGCCTCCAATGGCGTGGCTCTCGCACGGGGGTCAGCCCACAGTCCACACTAGCCAGCCTGGCAGCGTGTGCGCGGGAGCCTGGGGTCTGGGGTCAACCCTTGACGCGGAGCTCGACCAGAACGGTGGGACCGGCCGGCGGGTTGTCTCCGGGACCGACACCCTTGGTGAAGTTCTTGGGCACGTCGACGCTCTGAGTTTTGCCAGCCGAGGTGAGGTCCGCCTGAACGGCGACGTCGCCGGTCATGATGTTGTAGACCTGGGGGAGTTCCAGTGTGAGGTAGCCGGTCTTGCCGGTTCCGGTGACCTTGAAGCAGTACCTGCCCGTCTTGGTCTGCCCCGGGTGATTGACGCCGGTCGAGACCTCAATGTCCTGGCCATCGGGGGCCTGGCAGTCGGCGAGGATGATGTGGCCGTCGCCCTTGCGGAGCAGGATCCCCTGTTCCCTGAGAATCTTTGCCGCGTTCGGGTAATCAAAGGTCTCCACCGCGTACGGCGGGTTCGCATCGCCCGCGGACTGCTGGGCAGCGTTATGCGCGGATTGCGGCGCGGCCTGCGCAACAGCGAGGGTGGAGACCCCCACGACAGCTGCGGCGCCACTGATGACGCCCACAGTCAGCGCCTTTCGCGCGCGAGATATCACCAGAAGTTCCTTCCATGTGTGCTGCGGCAACAACAGGAAACCGCAGGGAAAATGAACCGAATGGTCAGCCGTGAACCTATCACCCGCGAAACTCAACTAGTAGTTCTCTCAGTCAAGTTACAGATTGATCACAGCTCTGTCGGGGCGTACAACCTTTCACGAGCCGGCTCGTCTTAAGTGCCCGAAACATTCTCGCCGGATCGTTCTTGGATTGAGCCATCCTCTCCTTATTCCTCGGCTCGGTCGCCCATCTGGACAGTTATGCTCGCGGCGTCGAAAGACGTCACATAGGTAACTGAAAAGAGAAAGGCAACCGGTGCGAGACGACCATTGCTTGACGAGAATTAGGGGCAGGTGGGAGTTCGGCATACGCTTGCTGTGCTTGTGCCTGTTACCTCTGACGCTCCTCACAGGACTACTTGATGCACCTCCTGCGGCCGCAACTGGCCTCCAGGAGAACGGTGTTGTCGCCCGTGGTCGTGTCGCGGAGCTGTGGACGACGGGTGGTCCCACGGTCAAGGCAGCTGCCGAGGCTGCCCTGTTGGGCACCGATGAGGACGTCCAAACGTTCCTCGACAGTGAGAAGGATTTCGCCGAGTTCACCGACTACAGCATCAGTGCGACACGGATTTTCACCACGGGCGGCGTGACCGTACGTGAGGCTGCCTCAAAGGCGCTGCGGTCCGGTTCGAAAGAGGATCTGCTCAAGTTCTTGAAGGATGGGTGGAAGGAACCGGCCGAGACGGACATGCGGATCCTTGCCACGCAGATCACCACCGCGGGGGGCCCTGAGGTCAACAAGGCTGGCCAGGCTGCGCTGCGGGGCTCGATCGAGGACGTCCGCAAGTTCCTTGAGCAGGAGCGCTTCCCAGCGCAGGAGACGGATGACCGGATCCGTGCCACGCAGATCATGTCGGCTGGCGGCCCGGCCACGAAGGAGGCCGCGAACGTCGCACTGCGGGGTTCCATCGAAGATGTCCGCGAGTTCCTCGCGGTGGGGCAGAACATCGCCCGTAACCGCGACCAGGAACGGGCCACGGTCTCCCAGCTGGCTGAACAGGCCAAGCAAGCTGGCGAAGAGGCCAAGCAGCAGACTGAGGCCGCCAAGAGTGCTTCTGAGCGTGCTGTTCGGGCGGCCCGGGACGCGAAGGACCTGGCAGACCAGGCCAAGGCAGAGAGCGAGGCGGCCGGCGAGAGCGCCGCTAAGTCAGCCAAGGCCGGGGTCAAAGCCGCCGCCGCGGCTCAAGGAGCGGCCCAAGCCGCGCAGGATGCCATTGGTGCGGCACAAGCCGCCAACCACGCAGCCCGGATGGCTGCGAACGCCGCGGCAAAGGCGGCTGCGGCGGCCTCCGCAGCCGCCGCAGCTGCTTCACGGGCCCGTGAAGCAGCTGCCAACGCAGCGACCGACGCCAGCACCGCTTCGGTTGCGCGTAAGGCTGCCGAGCAAGCCAACACCGCGGCAGCTGCCGCCGAGAAGTCAGAACAAGCCGCCGCGCAGGTGGAGATCGCCGCCCGAGCGGCCGGTGATGCGGCAAACGCAGCCTCCAGCGCCAGCAGCAATGCAGATGCTGCCGCCGATGCGGCTGATGAGGCCGGCCGTCATGCGGGCACGGCAAGTGCCGAGTTCGCCAAGGCCAAGCAGTGGGCGGCAACCGCCCGCAGCCAGGCCCGGGAATCACGCCGTGCAGCCCTCGCAGCACGCAACCTCGCCTATGAAGCCGCCGACGCTGCGAAGGACGCCCGGGTGGCGGCACGTGACGCTGCCAGGCACGCCAGAAATGCCGCGACCGCAGCGAAACATGCGGCAGATCATGCGGGTGAGGCAGCAACGGCTGCCAAGGAGTCCTCCGGACATGCCGATGCAGCCAAGGAGGCTGCTGACAAGGCAACTGAGGCGGTTGCCACTGCTAACAAGGTCCACAACATCGCGACCAAGGTCGAAGCCGAGGAGCTCAAGGCCCGAACCCAAGCCGGCATCACGCAGGCCAGGGCCGAGCAGCAGGCCCAGACGCTGGAGGAGGCAGAAGCAAAGAAACAGGCCAAGACTGCCCAGGAGCTCGACGACGAAGCCAGGCGCCTGGTCGCTGAAGCCGCCAAGTCTGATGCCGACGTCAAGGACGTGGTGGCCAAGGGCCGCCGGGCCGCTGTCCTGGCAATGAAGGTTCGCGGACCTTGGAGCCAGGCAGCCGCTAAGGCCGCACTGACAGGCTCCGACGACGCCGTTAAGGAGTACCTGCGCACCGGCTGGCAGCAGGCCGCAGAACAGGACGAGCGATCACGAGTCCAGAACCTCGCGATCAACAGCACTTACGAGGACGTTCGCAAGGCGGCCGACGAGGCACTCAAGGGCGACGCAAAGCAGATCACAGAGTTCCTCCGCACCGGCGCGGATGAGGCCGCACAGACCGACTACGGCATCCTCGTCACCCGGATCGCCGGCAGCGGGGGTACGGAGCTCAACAAAGCCGCCCAGGCAGCTTTGAGGGATGGCTCAGTCGCCAAGCTCCGCGAATTCTTAAGCGAGGGCCAGTACGCTGCCCAGGAACTCGACGAACGGATCCGCGCTACCCAGCTGGCAGGTAGCGGCGGTGACGAGACCAAGGCAGCGGCCCGGATCGCTCTCGAAGGAACCCCCGAGGCACTGCATGATTTCATCCAAGTGGGGCAATATGCGAGCGCGCGCCGGGACCATCTCACCGCCATCCATGTCGTCATAGTCCAGCAACTCATCGCTGAAGCCGCCGGAACGGCCGCCACCGCGCAAAAGAACGCAGCGGAAGCAAGGGTCGTCGCGGCCAAGGCCAACAACGCCGCAGCTGACGCTGAAAAGTACAGCAAAGAGGCAACGCGGGCGGCCGGCCAGGCGAACGAATACGCCAAGCAAGCCAGCAAGCACGCAACGGAAGCCGAAGAATCGGCAGCCGCCGCCGCAAAGTCCGCACGCACCGCCGACGCGGCAGCCAACGCAGCCGAACGCGATGCCGACAAGGCCGAATACGAGGCATCACGCGCCTCCGTCTCCGCCATGCAGGCGAACGCCTCCGCCAACTCCGCCTACACTGCTGCGAACGCAGCACGCGCCTCAGCAGAATCTGCCGGCAAGGACGCAGCGGCCGCCGCTACGGCTTACAGGCAAACCCTCGCCACCTACGTCACTAAGAAGCGCGAAGAAGAAGAGGCTCGCCGCCAGGAGGAGGAACGGCGCCGCAAGGCAGAACAGGCTCTTTCGGAAGTGGAGCGGCAGCAGCTCCAGTTCCTGCGGGAAGCGCTCGTCGCTGACTGGAAGGATGGTCAAGGCCGTAAGCCGGATGCCATAGACCTCGGATTCCAATGGCTGTTCGGCACCGGAAACAAGGTGGACTTCTTCACCGCCGGAGACGAGTTCACCGAGCAAATCCGCAATGATCATTCGATGGACTACGTCCGCGCAGAGATCGTCACGAAAATCCGCAACGGCGATCCGGACGATTTCCTTGGCGGTTATAGCGTTATGAAGCTTGAGGGCTGGCCTCGCCTGCTATCGGACGCCACGGATGTACTCTCGCTCGGCTGGACAGGAACAGCCAAGAACCGGGCCTCCGGCGGGAAGTTCGGCACCTCAACCGCCACCTTCGTTGGTTCATACGGCTATAAATTCAAGGTCATCTCGCGAGACTCCAAGACAGGGAAAGTCAAGATAGGTATCCAGATCGATAACGACACCACTATCACCTCCTTTACTCACCTACCGGGGCCCGCCAAGGAGTATATTGAGAAATATGTCGGTAACCCACTCACCTATATTGCGGATCGGTTCGATCTTCCGCTCAGGACAAAGCATCAGGCCGTTTATTGGGAGGAGGAGGTGAACTTGCGATGAAAAAAGTCATCATGATTTCCGTGCTCTGCGTCGTACTGGCGCTCGCCGGTGGAGGATTTCTCATCTACTGCGTTATTGACTCGGGGTTCTTCACTGGTGCCTCCGCAAAGCGGAGCGAACTGATAGGTACCTGGTCCGGACCTCGGGGGGCACGGGTAACCCTGCATGAAGACGGCACGGCCGAGGCGGTAAAGATTCCAGGTGGCTTGGTCGGCGAGACACCTGTAGGTTCCATCACCGGCGAGGGGACGTGGACCCTACCGAAGAGGCCAACCTCCTTGGCGGATCAGCAGATCACTCTCGATCTCAAAACGGGTCCAAAGATCCGCGCGCTCATAGATGACCTTTACGTCATGGGTAAGGGAGCCAAGGACGGAATCTACATCCAATCCGAGGAGGATTCACCGAACAGATTCGTTTTCAAGAAGTCTCCCTAGCGTATGTCGTTGCCGTCGCCTTCAGCTGACGCCATGCAGGGCAGTGGTCGGCGATTTCGTGCTGGACATAGGTGACGCAAAGGGAATCGTGAAATACTAGGCTTCGATCTTGCAATAGGATCTGTCAGCCTAATGACAGCCCCTCATTGACCTCAATCAAGAAGCATGGAATTTCGGGTTTCTGGCAGGGCGCCACCTGAGAAAAGCTGGGTTGGCACCGGGGAACGACTGCCCGAACTGCGGTGTCCTGAGGTAATCGAAGCAACGCAAAATCGCCCCGGCCTCAACGGCCGGGGCGATTCTTTGGTTGGTCAGAGGAGTGCTCGGAAGGGGTTGACCTTCCCGAGTGGTTCCGGGCGCTCCGGTTCGGGCGTTCGATTCGCTGGGCAGCATGCGTCCGAGCCTGACCACAGTTGACCCTCATGGACTGGGAGGGCTGGGGCACCGCCCCCTCTGGCTACGACGCCGCGAACTTGTACCTGCACTCCCTGCCCGTGCCGGACCTTGCAGAACGGGTTCGCAAAGAGTTCTCCCACATCCTGGACGCCTCCACCGGCCGAGTCGGCGAGCTGACCGCCTGCACCGAAATCCTCCCGGCAGCACCCCGCGTGCCGTTCTATGCCGATGTGGCCGACGCCGTAAGGGGCCGGAGGGAGACCGCCGCCAAGCCCTGGAGGCGGAGGCCCAACGTCTGCGTGTCAAGCCGCTCGGCGCGGTCTACGTGGCACAGCATCCGAGGGCTGTGAAGGCCGCGGTCGCGGTCGACGGGGCCGCCCGCGAAGCCGCCCTGGAAGGGCTCGCCGAGTGGTGCCAGCGCCAGCAGGAGGAACAGGACGCGGCCGACCGGACAGCGGCCCGCCCACCCTCGCCCAGGGCGCCGCCCTCTCACTGGAGGACGCCTGGGTGCTCACCGGCATGCTCGCCGCGGCGGACACCTGGGACGACGCCCTGCTCCAGGCGTATTACGAGCGCCGGATCAACCGCGTCCGCCCGGTGGTGGGAGCGTCGGTGCAGATCGGCCAATGGCAGCTGGACGGCACCCCGGACACGGACAGCCCCGGCCTCATTAACCGCACGATGACCATGCTCCGGGAGCTTCTGTGACCCCTTCTCCGCCCACCGTGGACGTTCACGCCCACGTCCTGCTGCCCGAGATCGAGGCCCTGGTGGAAGGAGCTCCGGGCCTGGCCGAGGCGCGGAGCCTGGACGCCCGCCGCAACGGCCCCGCCGCCCTGGCGGTGAGCGGGCCCATGGTCCGCGAACGGGCACCCCGCATGATCGACACCGTCGCCCGCCTGGCCCTGATGGATGCTCAAGGCGTCGATGTGCAACTGGTCAGCCCCTCACCCTCGCCCTACCACTACTGGGCCGACGAGACGGTAGCCGAGAAGGTGTTCCGCCTCGCGGGCGAAGCCACCGCCGCCCACTGTTCGGCCGCACCGGACCGGCTGCAAGGACTCGGACTGGTCCCGCTGCAGCACCCGCACCTCGCCGTCCGGGCCCTGGACCACGCCCTGGAACAGGGGCTCCGCGGAGCGGAGATCTCCACCACGCGCCTGGCCGGGAACTCTCCGACCCGGCCTACGAGTCCTTCTGGACCTGGGCCGAGGAGACCGGCGCGCTCCTCTTTCTGCACCCCTTCGGCTGCACGCTGGACGAACGGCTGGACCGCTGGTACCTCTCCAACTCGGTCGGCCAGCCCGTGGAGCACGCGGTCGCCCTGTCGCACCTGATCTTCTCCGGCGTCCTGTTCCGGCACCCCGGTCTCACGCTGATCGCCGCCCACGGTGGCGGCTACCTGCCCACCCACATCGGCCGGGCCGACCACGCGTGGCGGGCCCGCACCGACGCCGCCGCGGACTGCGCCCACGCGCCCAGCAGTTACCCGCGGCGGCTGTACTTCGACTCCCTCGCCCACGACCCCCACGTCCTGCGGAAGCTGGTACGGGTCGCGGGCGCCGACCGGGTGCTCCTCGGCTCGGACTTCGCCTTCGACATGGGGCCCAGGACCCGGTCGGCGCCCTGCGCGCGGCGGGCCTGTCCGACACCGACCTCCACCGAGTCCGCGGCGGCAACGCCGCCGCGCTCCTCACGCTCCCACCGCGCCAGCCGTCCAGCCCTGACCAACCCCGCATGCGCGGGGACCACGACCGTGGTCCTGTCCTCGGCTTGCCCCCGCAGCCTGTGACGTAGCCAGAGCTTGGCGATCGGTGGGCAGTGACCGTGGCGAAGTATGTGATCCCTATGCCTTCCGAGTCGGTAGTTGAATTGATCACCAGCGTTGTCAGGTCGCAGCAGGGCACCTACCAGTTCGGGGTTACGGGTACGGGCCGGAGCAGCCGCCGAGGCTCCGCAACGTCGGGGGCGTACCTAAAGGTGCCCAGCTGACTCTGACGCGTTGGTCAGCTGAGAGGGTCGATGGCTTCCCCTGAGGCCCTCGCCGGCCGGGGGCATCCCGGGGACTCTGCAGGGACTTTCACGTCTGTCCCGGGGAGATCCCAGGGACTTTCCGCCGGGTAAGCAGGGAAGGCCCTGACACGCGGTACGGGCGGCTGACGAACGGCGAGTGCCGCGCTCAACTTCACGTCGGTGTGCATCAAGGACGGATGCGGAAAGTGCCTGCTCGGCGTGCGGAGGCTGTCCCGCATGAAGCCGGCCACGTCGTCCCCGGAGCGTCAACGGGAGGACGTGCTGACAGCCGCGGCATCTGTCGGCGGGCACATCATCGGCTGGGCCGACGACTGGGAGTTGTCGGGAGCCATGGACGCGGTTACCCGGCCCAAGCTCGGCCCGTGGCTTCGTGACGAGCGGGGGCCGTATGACGGCCTCGTCGCCGCAGCGGTGGACCGGATCGGCCGCAACGTCGTTGACTGCCTGAACACCGGCTACAAGATGCGTGACGAGGGAAAGCTGCTCGTCACGTATGGCCACGACGGCCCCTGGGACCTCGACGACGCCACTGATGAGAACCGCTTCACCATGGAGGCGTGGGGTGCCCAGATGGAGCTGCGCGCTATCCAGCGCCGGAATCGAAACGCCACCGTCAAGACGCGTGCTGCCGGACGCCCCAAGGGGACCCTCGTACGGTTTCCGCTACGTCCGGGTGGTGATGGGCGGCAAGATCGACCACGTGCAGGTCCTCTGCCTTTTGGTAGAGGCAGGGTCGCCCTCAAGGACCAGGGAACCCCTGCTGCGGGACCGTGATAATCGGCGTTATGTCGTTCAGCGCTTCGCCTGTCACCGAGAACCGTTCTGCCCGAAGCCTCTTTGCGGGGCCCGGGGAGCAAGGGCGGTGGCTGCTGTGGCGGGCGGCGGGTGAGGTGGTCCTGGCCGGGGCGCTGGTGCTGCTGATGTGCCGGAGCGACGGGTTGGTGAGCTACCTCGGGCCGGCGGGCGGGGCGGCGGCCCTGGGGCTCATCGGCGTCGCAGTGGTGCTGGTGTTGGTGCGGCGCCGGATCCCGGTGGCCAGTCTGGTCGGGTTGGCGGCGCTGATGGGGGCGGTGCCCGCTGTGGCGCCGTTGACCGCGGTGGCCGCCTACACCGCGGCCCGGCAGATCAAGGCGCCGCGGCGGCGTGCCGGGCTGCTGCTCGCGGCGGCCGCCTCGGCGCTGGTGACCTGCGTGGCGTTCGCGCCGTGGGTGGGCCTGTCCAGATGGGAGATCGGCCCTGCCCTCGCTGCGGTGCTCGCCACCACCACGGTCGTCGTGCCAGGGCTGGTCGGCATCTCCATGGGGCAGCAGGACCGGCTGCTGCGGGCGTTGCGGGAGCGGGCTGCCGCCGCCGAGGAGGCGCGGCGGCTGGCGGACAGCGAGTCGCGTATGCGTGAGCGGTCGCGTATCGCTGCGGAGATGCACGATCTGGTGGGGCACCGGCTGAGCCTGGTCTCCCTGCATGCGGGCGGGCTGGAGATGGCGCTGCTCAAGGAGGCGCCCGCGCTGCAAAACGAGGCCGCGCTGGTGCGTAGTGCCACGCGCGATGCGATGCAGGAGCTGCGGGAGGCGCTGGGGGTCCTCGGCCCGGTGGAGAGGGACACCGGTACGGATGTGCTGACCGATGCGACGGGCACTCGCGCGGATGTCGAGGCGTTGGTCGAGGAGTCGCAGGGCGGTGGTATTCCCGTCGCGTTTTCCTGGGAGGGGCCCGATCTCGACGGTCGGCCGGCGCGGGTGCGGCGGGCGGTCCACCGGGTGGTGCGCGAGTCGCTCACCAACGTTCACCGGTATGCGGCCGGGGCCCATGTGACTGTCGCCGTCCGCCATACCGACGAGCGGGTGGCGGTCGAGGTGCGCAACGGTGTGCCGCCCGTCGCGCCCGCCGCCGCGACCGGGCTCGGCTCCGGGCAGGGGCTGATCGGGCTGCGGGAGCGGGTGGCGCTGCTCGGTGGCGCTCTGGAGGCGGAGCGGACGCCCGGTGGGGGCTTCGCCGTGGCGGCCGACATTCCCGCCGACCCCGGGCCCGGGGCGGAGATGGCGGACGCGGAGGCGTACGACCACGGGCCGGTGGCCGTCGATGGCCCCGGCAGTGGGCTCTCCGCCCTCCAGCGGCGCCTCGGTGTCGCCGTCTCCGGGCTGCTCGGCCTGGTGGGGGTGGGCGTGCTGATGATGTTCGGGCTCGTGCTGGTGGACCAGGCGCAGCACAGTCCCGAACCCCCGAGTGGGGAGAAGCCCCGGTTGGGGATGAGCAGGAAGCAGGTGGAGGGTGCCGTGGGATCGGACAGCGACACGTCGCGTGCGGTTGCCGCCGGGCGCGAGCCGCCGCGGCCGGGTTCCGCCACGGACTGCATGTACACGAACATGGGCGAGAAGCTGAAGAGTGGTCGGCTGGAGGCCGTCCGCTATTGCTTCCGGTCCGACTCTTTGATGGCGATCGACCGTTTTACCGTTCCGGTGGTGACCGAACCGCCCGGTGGGAGCAGGACACATGACTGAACAGGCCAACTCCGCGGGCTCCCGGGAGGATTCCGTGATCCGGGTGCTGCTCGCCGATGACGAGCAGATGATCCGGCACGGTGTCCGGGTGATCCTCCAGCACGCCGACGGCATCGAGGTGGTGGGTGAGGCGGCCAACGGCGCCGAGGCCGTGCGGCTCGCCGCCGAGCACCGGCCCGATGTGGTGCTCCTCGACGTCCGTATGCCGGTGCTCGACGGGCTCGCGGCCGTCGGACCGCTGGTTGCCCTCGATCCCGGGCCGCAGGTGGTCATGCTCACCACCTTCGGTGACGAGGACAACGTCATCCGGGCTTTGCGGGCGGGCGCCACGGGCTTCCTGCTCAAGGACGACGGGCCGCAGGAGCTGATCAGCGCGGTGCGGGCCGCGGCCGTGGGGGACGCGGTGCTCTCGCCCGGCGTCACCGGGTCGGTCATCCGCCGGATGCTGAGAGGCGGCTCGGCGGGTGCCGGGGCCGCCGCCCCGGACAGCAGGGTGGCGGGGCTGACGGACCGGGAGCGGGAGGTGCTGGTCATGCTGGGGGCGGGGCTGGCGAACCTGGAGATCGGCTCGCGGCTCGGCATCGGGGTGGGGACGGTCAAGTCCCATGTCGGGGCGATCCTGGGGAAGACGGGGTGCGAAAGCCGGGTGCAGGCGGCGTTGCTGGCGCACCAGGCCGGGCTCATGAGCTGAGCCCCGGACGGCCGTCGACTCTGACTTTGGTCAGAGAGGCCGTGCTCCTTGAGGGTGACATGGCCGGGGCGGGTCTGACCTTCGGCAGGCGGCACATCCCCGCCTTGGGAGCGACGAGTTGGGGGGTGCGCCGCGGCCACGATGGACGGGAGTCCCGCACCCCTTCCAGGAGCAGCCATGTCGCAGTCCACCACCCGTACCACCCGCCTGAGGGCCCCCTCCGGTGCCGCCGCCCGCGCCACGGGACTGACCAAGGTCTACGGCGAGGGCGATACCCGCGTCGTCGCCCTCGACTCGGTCTGCGTGGAGTTCGGGCGCGGCCGGTTCACCGCGATCATGGGGCCGTCAGGCTCCGGCAAGTCGACGCTGATGCACTGCATGGCGGGGCTCGACTCGCTCTCCGGGGGCTCTGCCCACGTCGGTGACACCGAGCTGTCCGGCCTGGACGACCGACGGCTCACCAAGCTGCGCCGGGAGAAGATCGGCTTCGTCTTCCAGGCGTTCAACCTGCTGCCCACGCTGAACGCGATGGAGAACATCACGCTGCCGATGGATGTCGCCGGCCGCAAGCCCGACCGGCAGTGGCTGGATCTGATCGTGCGGACCGTCGGCCTCTCCGGGCGGTTGCAGCATCGTCCCTCGCAGCTCTCCGGCGGCCAGCAGCAGCGCGTCGCGGTGGCCCGCGCGCTGGCCGGCCGACCGGAGATCATCTTCGCCGACGAGCCGACCGGCAACCTCGACTCCCGTTCCGGCGCGGAGGTGCTGGGCTTTCTGCAGGAGTCCGTTCGCGGGCTGGGGCAGACGGTCGTGATGGTCACCCATGACCCGGTGGCCGCCTCCTACGCGGACCGCGTGGTCTTCCTCGCCGACGGCCAGATCACCGACGAACTGGCCGCCCCCACCGCCGAGTCCGTGCTCGACCGTATGCGGCTCCTCGACACCGGCGGACCGGCGAGCTGACGCGCCCTCCCGCACGGCCCGCTCCGACGCGCCGTCCCGTACGGCTCGTCCTCCCGCACGGCTCCCTGTCCCCCCGCACCACTCCAGGACTGAAACCGACATGCTGCGAATAGCTCTGCGCAACGTTTTTGCGCACAAAGCCCGATTGGTCATGACCGCGCTCGCGGTCCTCCTGGGCGTCGCCTTCGTCTCCGGCACCCTCATCTTCGGCGACACCACCGCGAACGCCTACCGCACGGCCGCCGGCGCAAGCCTCAAGGGCGTGGCCGTCTCCGTACAGTCCCAGGTACAGCCCCGCATCGCGGGAACGGGCGGCCCGGACGGCACGCCGTCCAGCACGCTCGACACCGCGCTGGCAGACAAGATCCGCGCGCTGCCCGGCGTCGCCGCGGTGCGCCCCACCGTCAACGGCATGGTCACCGTGGCCGGCAAGGACGGCCTGCCGGTGAACACCGACAAGGCCCGGCTGAACCTGGCCACCAACTACCTGCCCGGCAAGGACAGCCGCATCTCGCTGAAGGAAGGACGCGGACCCGCCGCCGAGGGCGAACTGGCGCTGGATGCCAGGACCGCATGGAAGGCCGGCTACCGGATCGGTGACACCGTCCGCTTCGCCATCGACGGGCCCGGCCTGGCCAAGAAGCTGGTCGGCACCGTCGCCACCGACGATCCGCGGGTCAACGCCGGGGGCACGCTCACGCTCTTCGACACCAGGACCGCACAGAAGCTCTTCCTCCACCCCGGCCAGTTCCACGAGATCGCGGTCGCGGCCAAGCCCGGTACCGATTCCAGCGAGCTGACCGACCGGGTGCGGGCACTGCTCCCCGACAAGGGCGCCAGGGCCACCAGCCGCGAAGACCTGGCCGCCGAGCAGGCCGAGCAGATCGGCGAGCACACCGGGTTTCTCACCAAGACGCTGCTCGGCTTCGCCGGCATCGCGCTGTTCATCGGCGCGTTCATCATCGCCAACACCTTCACCATGCTCATCGCTCAGCGCAGCCGGGAAATCGCGCTGATGCGGGCCGTGGGCGCCTCGCGACGTCAGGTCGTACGCGCCGTTCTCATCGAGGCCGCCCTCCTCGGGCTCGGTGCCTCCGCCGTCGGATTCGTCCTCGGCATCGGCATCGCCACCGTCATGCGCCCGCTCCTCAACGCAAGCGGCGCCGGGCTGCCCGCCGGACCGCTGGTCATCTCGCAAGGGACGGTCATCTGGTCGCTCGTGGTCGGCGTCCTGATCACCGTCCTGGCCGCCTGGCTGCCCTCCCGCAAGGCCGCGAAGATCGCCCCCGTGGCGGCGCTCAGCAGCATCGACCAGGCCCCGCCCGCCCGTGCCCTGGTGGTCCGCAATGTGCTCGGCACCCTGCTCACCGGGTCCGGGGCGCTGCTGATGCTGTACATCTACACGGTCGATTCCACCGACCAGACCTACCTGATGATCGCGATGCTCGGCTCCGCGCTGACCATCGTCGGCATCATCGTGATGGCACCGCTGCTCTCCCGCCCGCTGATCACCCTGGCCGGCAAGGCCACCACCCGCCTCTTCGGCGTCACCGGCAAGCTGGCCAAGGAGAACGCGCTGCGCAACCCGCGCCGCACCGCCGCCACCGCATCCGCCCTGATGGTCGGACTCGCCCTGGTCAGCGGTCTGACCGTGGTCGGGCACTCCACCGAGCGCGCTCTGATCGCGGATGCCACCCAGGGCCTGTCCGCCGACTACACGGTCGCCAACACCATCACCACCGGGCTCGAAGTGGACGCGGCCGCCAAGATCGCGCGGGTGCCCGGCGTCGCCGCGGCCGTCCCCACCACCACGGCGGCGGTCAGCACCGGGGGGCTCAACTTCATCGGGATCACCGGCACGGACCCCAAGACCTACGGCAAGGCCGCGCATCTCGACTTCCGTGCCGGCTCGCTGCGCGACATCGGCCCCGGGAAGATCGCGGTCTCCGACGAGTTCGCCACCAAGGCCGGGCTCAAGGTCGGCAGCACCCTCGACGTCGGCGCAACCACCGGCCTGGGCGAGAAGGAGGCGAAGCTGAAGCTGAAGGTCGTCGGCGTCTACGCCAAGACCCCCACCACGGAGGAAGCACTGGGCACGCTCGCCGACACCCTCCCGTACTCCGACAGCAAGAAGCTCGAAAAAGTGCTGGTCAAGGCCGAGTCCGGCCAGGCTGCGGGCCTTGAGCGGAAGATCCGTGCCGCACTCGGCGACAGCCCGCTGTTGGAGGTCCAAAGCCACGAGCAGGCCATCAAGGACGGCGGCGCGGACATCGGCACGGTCCTCAAGATGATGTACGGGCTGCTCGGTATGGCCCTCCTCATCTCGGTCGTCGGCGTCGTCAACACCCTGGCCATGTCGGTCTTCGAGCGCACCCGCGAGATCGGAATGCTGCGGGCCATCGGCCTCGACCGCACCGGGATCAAGCAGATGGTCCGGCTGGAGTCGGTGGTCATCTCACTGTTCGGCGCGGCGCTCGGCATCGGCACCGGCATCTTCCTGGCCTGGGCCGGCGGCGGCCTGGTGAGGTCGTCGATGGACGCGTACGAGACCCTCCTGCCATGGGGCGAGCTGGGGATGTTCCTGGCGCTGGCGCTGGTGATCGGTGTCCTGGCAGCGATCTGGCCGGCCCGCCGGGCGGCCCGCCTGAACATGCTCCAGTCGATCCAGTCGAGCTGAGCCGAGCGGCCCGAGACCGGGCCACGGCGCACCGCACCGGCTGCACCGTGGCCCGCGACATCGACCACACCAGCCGGTGGTCCGTGGTGGCCACGGAGGCCGATGCCGTACGCCGGTCCACCGCCCTACCGCTGCACAGGGAGAGCCCACCGGCTCTGACGTACCGACCGACGCGCCGCGGAAGGGCGTGCGTGGGGCAACTCGCCTCGATGCTCGGCCCGTTACAGCGTCGGTAGGGCGCGCGGCTCCCGAACGGTCCGGATAACGACGAAGCCCCAGGTCTCCGACCTGGGGCTTCGTCGTGGAGCGGGCGACGGGGATGCGAACCCGCGCTCTGAGCTTGGGACTAGTCCCCGTCCGCCCAGTCGGATCGGACGTGGTGCAGGTGCGCTCGGATGATGCTCTCCAGGCGGGGCATGTCGCTGTCTGCGATCGCGCTCAGGATGTCTCGGTGTTCGTGGACGATGTCGGTGAGTGTGCCGTGCTGGGCCAGATACTCCAGCCCGTAGAGCCGGGTTTGGTCGCGCAGGGTCTCCACTGTGTTGACGAGGCGTTTATTGCCGCAGTGCGTGAGGAGGCCGAGATGGAACTGCCGGTCGGCTTCGAGGACTTGCACCACGTCACCTTTGCCGGCCGCGGCTTCCATGTCGGCCACGGTTGATTCGAGTCGGGCAAGATCGCCTTTGCTCATGTTGCCCGCGGCCTGAAGCGTGCCGTGCACTTCGAGGAGCAGGCGCATCTCGTAGACCTCGTCGAGGTCGTGTTCGCTCATCGGCACGACGCGGTATCCGCGGTTGCGGACGGGTTCCATCAGGCCCTGGTTGACCAGGGTGAGCATGGCCTCGCGTACGGGGCTTCCGGACACTCCGAGCCGCGTGGCCAGTGCCGCCGCGGAGTAGATCTCGCCGGGCTTGATCTCGCCGGATACGAGTGCCTGCCGGATCACCTCCAGTGCCTGGTCACGCAGATTCGTGTGCCGCAAGGGCTGGGATGCCGACTCGGACACGTCACCTCCTGGTCTCAGACTCTTGACTTTGGGTTTCGCCGTAGGCATGGTACTCGCCAACCGGTGACAGGTAACCGGTAACCGATTACCCATGAGTAGTAAGTGGGGAAGAGGCCCGGTATGCCTGCTCCGGCGGTACCCCACGCCGGAGCCCCCACACGCGACGACCCACACGCGCCCGGCAACCCCGGGCCCTGTTGGTCCGGGACTGCCCCCCGACGCCCCTCCCGGAGGCAAGCCAATGCTCACCATCTCAGCCGAAGACACCATCCGGGCGTTGCCCTTCGATGCACTCATCGACGCGCTACGCACCGGATTCCGAAACGGCGCCCACACTCCCCAGCGGCACCACCACGTCGTCGACGCCGGGTCCGATGCGAGCGTGCTGCTCATGCCGTCCTGGACCGACGGCGAGTACCTCGGTGTGAAGCTGGTCAACGTCTTCCCCGGCAACAGCTCGCTGGGACGTCCGGCACTGTCCTCCGCCTTCGTCCTGGCCAGTGCCACCACCGGCGAGCATCTCGCCGTGGTGGACGGAAACACGCTCACCCAGCGCAGGACCGTGGCGACCTCGGCGCTCGCGGCCACCTACCTGGCACGCAAGGACAGCAAGGTCCACGTCGTGGTCGGCGCGGGGCACGTCGGCAGCCTGGCTGCCGACGCGTACCGCAGCGCCTTCGACATCCGCAAAGTGATCGTGCACGACCACGTGCCCGCGCACGCACAACGCCTGGTGGACAGCTTGCGTGAGCAGGGTGTCGACGCCGATGTCGCCACCGACCTGCGGGATGCGGTAGCCGCCGCCGACATCGTCACCTGCGCCACCCTCGCCACCGAGCCGCTCATCCGCGGGGACTGGCTGCGCAAGGGAACCCACCTCGACCTCATCGGAAGCTTCCGCCCCACCATGCGGGAAGCCGACGACGAGTGCCTACGCCGCGGCACGGTCTACATCGACACCTGGGCCGCGCTGGAGGAGTCCGGCGACCTCATCCAGCCGATCGACGCCGGCGTCCTCGACCGGAACGCGATCGCCGGGACCCTGCCCGGACTGTGCCGCGGTGATATTGCCGCCCGGCGCGACCGCGACCAGATCACCGTCTTCAAGTCCGTCGGCAGCGGTCTCGCCGACCTGGCCGCGGCCGCGCTGGCCTACCACTCCACCCGAAACCCCGCTCCGTGAACTCGCCCGCACACCGGTCAAGGAGGCCCGCGACAGCCTGAGTTCCGGGAATGACCAGGCCGCCGAGGTTTCATCGCCGCAGCCCACAGCCCTCCCCGCAGCCCTCAGCTGACGTCGCAGGGCCACTTCGAATCCATAGAGGTATGGGAAGCCCACTTCACCAGGTCGTCCACTGATCCGAGAAGTCAGGATCGTCGCTGCCGACGACCGGCACCAAGGAGAATCACGTGAGTACCTCGCTCATTGATGACGCTCGTTTCAGTCCATTCCACAAGAAGATGTTCGTGCTCACCGCCGGAGGACAGTTCCTCGACGGCTATCTGCTCAGCATCGTCGGCGTAGTCGTACTCGGAATATCCGAAGACCTCGAGATGTCAGCGAGCGCGGCGGGCCTGATCGGTGCGTCGGCACTCATCGGCCTGTTCCTCGGCGGCCTGGTCTTCGGACGCCTCACCGACCGCATCGGCCGTCAACTGCTGTTCACACTCCACTTCATCGTGATCGCGGCGGCCTCCATCGGGTCGATGTTCGTGACCGACCCGGTGCAGTTGATCGCCCTGAGGTTCGTCATCGGAATCGCGCTGGGCGCGGACTACGCCATCGGCAGCGCCTTGCTGTCCGAGTGGCTGCCGACGGCTCAGCGCGGACGTGTCATGGGAATGCTCATCATGATGTGGTTCGTGGGGGCCACGACTGCGTACCTGGTCGGCTACGGCCTGATCAATCTCGCGGGCTCCGGGGCGTGGCGCTGGGCGCTGGGCAGCGCCGCGATCCCGGCCGTCGCGTTCATCATCGCGCGCATCGGGACACCTGAGTCGCCTCGCTGGCTCGTCAGCCGCGGACGCCTGGAGCAGGCGCGTGCCGTACTCACCCGCGTCTACGGTGAGCAGGCCACCCCGGAGGCGGTCGAATCGCTGAGAGCCGACGAGTCCGCGCACGGCCTGGGATTCGCCGAAGTCTTCCGCGGTATCTACCTCAAGCGCACTGTTTTCGTCGGTCTCTTCTGGCTTCTACAGATCGTTCCGCTGTTCGCGATCTACACCTTCGGCCCGACGATTCTCGGCGCTTTCGGCATGGCCGACAGCAATACTTCGGTGATCGGTTCGGCGCTCATCAGCGTACTGTTCCTCGTCGGTTGCCTTCCTGCGCTGCGCATCATCGACACCCGGGGCCGACGTCCGCTGATCGTCTGGTCGTTCGCACTCATGGTCGTCCCGCTCGCGATTTTGGGACTGGCTCCCGGCGCGCCCATCGCCGTGGTTCTCGCGTGCTTCTGCGCTTACGCGTTCTTCTCCGGCGGCCCGAGCATCCTCGAATTCATCTATCCCACAGAGCTGTTCCCGACGGAGATACGCGCGACGGCGGTCGGCATCGGCACCGCGGTCAGCCGCATCGGGGCGGCCATCGGGACCTACTTGCTGCCGATCGGCCTGGAAAGCATGGGGGTGGGGCCCATCATGCTGATCATGGCCGTCGTCACTGTTCTCGGATTCGTGGTCTGTTTCGCGCTGGCACCGGAGACCCGCGGCCGCCGACTGGCAGACGCCAGTGGCAGTACACCGGCCCAGGCACCGGCTTCGCACCCTGCGCCCTTCCCCAGCCACCCCACCCAACCCTGAGAGCACAGCGCCGGGCGCCGTGCTCGCCCGAGCGGTCACCACACCGACGAAGATGTCGACCCGAGGAAGTGCAGGATGACAGAGAAAGCAGTGATCGTCGGCGCGGGCATGGTCGGACTCGCCACCGCCTACCGACTGGCCCGGGACGGACTGGACGTCACGGTCGTGGATACGGGTCGGAGCGGAGCCGGCGCCTCAACTCGCAATGCCGGGTGGATCGTTCCAGTCATGTCGGCTCCCGTCCCCGCACCCGGGATGGTGGGTAAGGCACTGCGGTGGATGGCCCGAAAGGACAGTCCCCTCCATATCCGACCGTCCTTGCGCCCTGACCATGTGCGCTTCATGGCAAGCATGCTGCGTCACTGCAATAGCAGGGATTACCAGCACGGCATTGAAGCTCTCGCGGCGCTCAATGAACGAACCATCTCCCTGTTTGACGGGTACCAGCAGGACGGAGTGCGCTTCGAATACCACCGCACGGGTCATCTCCTGGTCTTCCGCACTCGCGATGCCATGCACGCGCACCGGGCCGATTTCGCTCCGATGGAGCGGATCGGCCACACCGCCGTCCCGCTCTCCGGTGACGAGGTCCGGGATCTGGAGCCCGCGCTCGGCCCATACGTACAGGCAGGTCTCCAGTGCACCCAGGAACGGCATGTGGACCCCGCCACGCTGATCGAGGGCCTTGAGCAGCGCTGTCGGGACCTCGGGGTGCGCTTCCTCCACGGCAGGCATGTCACCGGCATCCGTTCCGAGGGCGCCCTGACGACCTCCGTACTGGCGGGGGACGAGGAGATCAGCGGGGACCTGTTCGTCCTCGCAGCAGGAGTGCACTCCGGCGCGCTGTCGCGGCTGGCCGGATTCCCCCTGCCCATCCAGCCGGGCAAGGGGTACGGGTTCGACGACACCAGTGGCTCGGTGAAGCTGCGGCACTCGGTGTACCTGGGCGAAGCGAAGGTGGCCATCACACCGCTGTCAGGCCGGCTCCGGTTCGCCGGAACGATGGAGTTCGGCAGCTCCGACTCCACGGTCGCACCACATCGTGTGCGCGGAATCATCCGGTCCGCCGGCGAATACCTGCCGGACTTCCCGCCCGCACCGCAGCAGCACGCCTGGACGGGACTGCGTCCGATGACGCCTGACGGGCTGCCCGTCATCGGGCCGCTGCCAGGCAAGGAGAACGTATTCGTCGCCAGTGGACACGGCATGCTCGGGGTCACCCTGGCCCCGATGACAGCGGAAATCATCGCCGCACAGGTAAAGGGAGAGGAGCGTGATTCGGACATCGCAAACACGGCACGTCCCTTCTCTCCCCAGCGCTTCGCCCGACGAGGCCACGGGAAAACGGTCTGCTAACCGCTGACCTCTGACATGCCGGACCGTCGCCCAGCGTCTCGGCGAGGTCCCGGCAGTCGGCCGGCCGGGTCCTCGCGGCGACGGTGTCGCCGTGCATGTGAGCCGGCAACCCACCGATTCACAGCGCCTTGGCGCGCACGGGGCTGGGCTCCAGGGCTTGTACCAAGGCCCGGCCCAGCCAGTGTCGTACCTCCTCCAGTCCGCCCGCGCCGAGCCGGTGGCTCCACAGCGAGGTGCCCAGATGGAACGCATTGCATTCTGCTGCCGCCTGCCAGGCATGTGGTGTGGCGATCGCCCAGGACTTGTCCGGGCGATCACGAAGGAGCTGTCGTCGGCAGGTTCTTCATGAGAACGACGCTGTCGTAATTGGTGACGTCCCACCGCCAAGTGCCGATCGGCGCGTAGCCACGTCGGCGGTACCAGTCGACGAGGTCTGTCGCCTGTGAGGAGGTATCGATGACGACCTGCGTCGATCCGAGAGCAGCGATACGTGACTCTGCCAGAGCCAGCAGTCGCTGTCCGAGGCCAGTGCCTCGTTGTGTTGGCTCGACAGCCAGTTGCCAGAACGAGCCCCCTCCTGCCGGCGCCGGGTATCCAGCCGGAGTGGTGTGAGGAGCTGACACGGTAACGGTGCCGACCAGTGCGTTCCCGTTCATCGTGACCCAGCACTCGCCTTTGCTCAGGCGGTGCTGTGTGTCCTGCGGACTTTGGTAGGAGGCGAAGAAGACCCGCCCGGCAGCGGTGTGATCTGCGTAGGCGCGGTGGAGCAGGAGAGTCAGCTGTTCCACCGAATCAACGGTGCCGAATCGCCTGACCTGCACGGTTTCTGACGACCTTACTTCCGCCGAGCTGATGTTCATCTGCGCAGTCAAGCGCACTTCTGGGGTCTGTCCAGCTCGGTCCGTGGAAGACCGTCTATGAACGCCACCGGCTGTGGCCGGCCGACGGAACGCGGGAACGTCTGCTCCACCAGGTCCAGGCCGCGGCCGACGCGGCAGGCGAGGTCGATGGGGACACCTCGGTCGACTCCACCATCGTGCGGGCTCATCAGCATGCGGCCGGTGCCCGCATCGTCGGTGTCCTTCTCCTTTAGAGGAGCTAACACAATGCTCGGATGCGCCGGTAGGTGATCACGCAGCAGGCCAGCTTGAGGAATGCTTCGTGGATGTCGTCACGGATGCCCCAGCGGATCCGCAGGCGGCGGAAGCCGTGGATCCAAGCGTTCCTGTGCTCTACCACCCAGCGCACGGTTCCGAGCCCGGAACCGTGCGGTACTCCGCGTCCTGCAATGACCGGCTTGATCCCGCGTTTCCACAGCAGGCGGCGGTACTTGTCGTAGTCGTAGCCACGGTCGGCGAACAGCTGCCGCAGCCGGTGACGCGGCCTGCCGGTGCGGCCCTTGACGCGGGGTATCGCATCGAGCAGGGGCAACAGCTGGGTGACATCGTGCCGGTTGCCACCAGTCAGCGTGATGGCCAGCGGAGTACCGCGCGAGTCAGTGATCACATGGTGCTTCGAGCCCGGTCTGGCGCGGTCGACCGGGCTCGGACCGGTTTTGGGCCGCCCCGACGTGCCTGGCGATGCGAGCCATCGATCACCGCCCGCGACCAGTCGAGCTTCCCGGCCCGGTGCAGCTCGGTCAGCAGGACCTGGTGCAGCTGGTCCCACACCCCGGCCTCGTGCCAGTCCCGCAGCCCGGCGCCAGCAGGTCATTCCCGAGCCGAAGCCGAGCTCCTGCGGCAGCCACTCCCACTGGATGCCGGTATGCAGCACGAACAAGATCCCCTGCGCAGGCACTTGCGGTCATCCAGCGGCAACCGGCCCGGATTCCTACTTCGCCGGGGCCGCACCGGCAGCAACGGCTCAACCCGCACCCACAGGTCATCCGTTACCAGCCACGGCGGGCCCCGTCCCTTCCCCCACAGCTTGTTCAACGAGACGCCGCGAAACGGGACATGGCCCAACGAGCCCTTTCTGTTAGCTCCTCTAAGGGCTGTCCCTTAGGTTCGGAGAGGCAGTGAGGGCCTCCTGGTCACCGGTTGCAGATCTCGCGATCCGCACCGGGCCAGAAGGCCCTCGTCCCGTTTCGGGCCGCTCACGGAGATTCGGTGGTCACCACACTCCGTGCGCCGGCCGAACTAGACCGGACCGTCCTTGCCGCACAGATTCTTGACTTCGTCGGCAGTCATGTCCTTGGACTGGAACCTGATGAGCTTGTAAGTGACGTCCGACTCGACGTCATTGAATTCGCGCGGCCCACCGGCGGTGTACTTGTTCACCGTCGTAGCGAAGGGGTTTGTCCCACTGACGCCCGCGATCTTCCAGGTCCCCTTCGCCTTCTGGGTGACGGGGACCGACTCGAACCAGCCAGTTTGATGGGAGGCCAGTGTGCCGGTGAGCGCATTGGTCACGGTGTTCTGCTTGAACCAGCTCTGATCGACCTTCGCCGTCGCCCCGAAGCCTGCGATCGACAAGCCGACTGTGGTCGTTTCGCCGATGGTCTCAGCCTCTTCGAACTTCTGTGTAGCCGGTTCGGTGGAGCAGTTCTGGCTGGGCGTCCCCACCCTCGTCGCCGTACCGTAACTCGGCTCCCCGATCTTTTCGAGGGGCACGAAGGTGCACGTATCACCGGGGCAGCCAGAGAGGTACTTGGCGAGCCCCTCGGGAGTGCTCACGTCGTCGGTGTCCTGGGGGACGGCTCCGACTCCCACCCCAGGGTCCGGCATGATCCTGCCGCCACGGCCAACCGAGTCCGCCTGCGCCGGGGTGATGGTCAGGCACAGCGCCGCCACGACGGTCGCTGATCCCACCGCGGCCGCCTTCACCCGCCAACTGCGTATTCCGCTGTTCATTTCGCTTCCCTTACCTTCCACCTGAGGTGCGGACTGCCTCCGCGACCGGCATAGGAGAAGACTCGGCCAGGTCGCTCACGATCGGCTCACAGCACGCTCATGCGGCGCCGCCGGCCTGATCCGCAGGACGCCCTCTGGCGAGCACCGGCGGCGGCCTTCTGTCAGCTGTCACAGGCGAAAGGCAATCGAGCAGTTCGACGGCGGGCTCTTGGAACCGGGGCTGGTGGCCCTCTCCATGCGTGACAAGAAGCGCACGAACCGCGGGGGCGGAGTGCTGCGTCGTACGGCTGCCGCCGCATCCCGGACCCTGATCGTAGGCGCTCTGCCGGTGGCCCTCGCGACGCCCGCCTCGGCGGGGCGCTCCATCTCCTGCCGCGGACCCGCCGCATGAGGCGACTTCTTAGAGGGCATCTGATCAATGTCTAGGTGGTTGTGGGTGGGATGTCCGTTTCGATTCGCCAGGTTGGTGTTGATTCTCCTGTGAGCTCGCGGCTCGTTCTGTTAGCCATTGCCCAGTGGATCATCGCCCGGGACCTCTGCGGCGACGTTTCGTTGTCCCGTACCAGGCGGCGGTGCTGCATCAGCCAGCCGAAGGTCCGTTCATCACCCAGCGCTTCGGCAACGGCTGGAAGCCCTTCACCCGCGGCCGCTGCACGACCTCTACGTCGATACCGACGTCGGCACCATGCTGGAGGACGCTGGCCGAGTAGCCACCGTCCGCCCAGACCTTGCTCGCGCCCGGGTGGGTAGCGGCCAGCTCGGTCAGCAACTGCTTGCCGCCGGTGGAGTCGTGGACCGAGGCGGCGGTGACGAGGACGGTCAAGGCCAGGCCGAGGGTGTCGGTGATCAGGTGCCGCTTGCGTACTTTGATCTTCTTGCCGGCGTCGATGCCCTGGCTGGCCTCGGCGACGTTGCCCGAGGTCTTCACGCTCTGCGCGTCCACCACGGCCGCGGTCGGCTCCGTGCCGCGGCCGTGGATCCGGCGGGTCTTGTCCCGTAATACTTCGTGGACCAGCTCGGTGGTGCCATCCGCTTCCCACTTGGCGTAGTAGTCGTACACGGTCTTGTACGGAGGGAAGTCGTGCGGCAGGACTTCCACGGGATGCCGGTGCGGTTGACGTAGAGGATCGCGTTGACGATCTCCCGCAGGTCGTGCACCCGGGCTGCCGTGCCGGGTCCGGTCCGTTTCTCCCGCCAGGCGGTGAAGACCGGCTCGATCAAGGCCCAGCGGGCATCGGACACGTCACCGCGGTACGGACGACGAGTACTCACACACCGAGCAACGACCGCCAACGCCACCAGTCACAAAATCATCCCGAACTACCCGCTACCCAGATCAGATGCCCTCTTATTCCGCGCGCTGCCTCGGCGACGCGACCGGTGGCACGTGTACCCAGGAGCTCCAGGAACAGTTGCTCTTGCCACCGAAGTTGAAGTAGAGCGCGCCGATCGAGTATCCCGCGCTATCCGCGTTCTCCTCAACGGAAGCCCCGTCGTAGCCCTTCCTCGCGAACGTTTCGGCTGCGGCATCAAGCGGCAGTTCACGGGTTCTGGCCTTGGCCTCTGCCCTGGTCAGGCGCTTGGCGCGGGGCATCTTCTCGTTGTAGGGCAGAGGCCAAGGCCAGGACCCAGGCACCCCGCAAGGCCATCGGGACAGTAATCACTGTGTCAAAGCGGGGGAGGTGTCGGCTTGGCGCTGTGTACATGCCCCATCATGGGCTTGCGTGCAACCGTGAGCGGCGAAAAACCACTGCACAATCATGCAGTTGTCCGGGCGTGACCTGCACGTGGGGGCCCTCACGCTGGAGACATGACCGACACCATCGCGCTCCACAGCGACGAACGCGCCGCCGATGACGGCATTCCGGTGGCCGACCTGACGGAGGCCGGGCCCATCCACACGCCCATCCAGCAGTTCATGGATCTGGCCCGGATCCACGGCCCGGTCTTCAAGCGCAAGTTCGGCGACCACGAGACGCTGTTCCTCGCCTCGCTCGACCTGGTCACCGAGCTCGCCGACGAGTCCCGCTTCAGCAAGGCCAAGTCGGTCGTCCTGGAGAACGTCAGAGAGTTCACCGGTGACGGTCTGTTCACCGCCTACAACGACGAGCCGAACTGGGCCAAGGCACATGAGGTCCTGATGCCGGCCTTCGCGCTCGGCTCGATGCGCACCTACCACCCGGCGATGCTCAAGGCCGTGCGCCGGGTCATGGCCGCCTGGGACCGGCGGGTGGCCGACGGCACGCCCGTCCAGGTGGCCGAGGACATGACCCGGATGACGCTGGACACCATCGGGCTGGCCGGGTTCGGCTTCGACTTCGAGTCCTTCTCCCGCGGCGACACCGAGCATCCGTTCGTCGAGGCGATGGTGCGCTGCCTCGAATGGAGCCTGACGAAGATTTCCCGCGACCCCGACGCGGACCACTCCGCGGCGGACGCGGCCTTCCGGACCGACGCCGACTACCTCGCCTCGGTCGTCGACGAGGTCATCGCCGCCCGCACGGCGAGCGGTGAGAGCGGCGACGACGATCTGCTGGGCCTGATGCTCGGCGCCCGGGGGCAGGAGGGCGGTGCGGCGGGTGACGGACCCGCCCTGGACCTCGCCAACATCCGCAACCAGGTCATCACGTTCCTGATCGCCGGTCACGAGACCACCTCGGGCGCGCTCTCCTTCGCCCTCTACTACCTGCTCAAGGACCCGCTCGCGCTGCGCATGGTCCAGCGCGAGGCCGACGAGCTGTGGGGCGACCAGGCCGACCCCGACCCCTCGTTCGAGGACATCGGCCGGCTGCCGTTCACCCGGCAGGTCCTCAACGAGACGCTGCGGCTGTGGCCCACCGCCGGCGCCTTCTTCCGGCAGGCCCGCGAGGACACCCTGCTCGGCGGCCGCTATCCGCTGAAGGCCGGGGAACCGGTCATGGTGCTCACGCCGATGCTGCACCGCGACCCGGTCTGGGGCGACAATCCA